>JAHDFT010000044.1 GCA_020628015.1 Bacteroidota bacterium | reverse complement strand
TTAATTCCCAAATTCAGCATCTATTTTCACCTCCCAAGCAGGAGAAAAGCCAGGAATGGTTAAATTGCCCTGTATTCTCCAAGTCCCATCCGTTTGTTTTTCTCCTTGTAGACAGCCAGAAGTAATCGCCTGAAAAGATACATTTTCACAAAAACAAAGTCTTTTAAAATGTACTTGCAAATCTGCTAGTTCTTCATCAGATACAGAAAAACTGGTTTGTGATTCTGCTAACTCAAAGACCAATACATCTGTAAATTCATCATCGGCGATCATGGCATCTCCTTCTGTACTACTAATCATCTGGAAAACATTTTTATCTCCACTAGTTCGTCCATTAAATTCATTTAGATCTACTTTAGATTGAGCGGTGACTCTAAATTCACATTCCCAATCTGTTATACAGCTATTCGTAATGACATCAGGCTCATTTTCATCTAAACAAGTGAAATTACAATCCTCACAAGGTGGAACTGTATCCTTTTCGCAGGATTGTAATAAGATTAGGGTTAAGAAACAGGTTAATGTTACTATTAAGTTTTTCATGTTTAAGGTTTTTTATTTTAAAATCACACACAGTATAATTATTTTCAATTGATTATCAAATTTATTATAAAAGTGTATACAGGGTCATTGAGCCTTAGATCAATCAAACTAGCTCATCGTTTATTGAGCTAGTTTACTCAATTATAAACTGCAAAAAAATAGTTTTTGTAAATATACGACTATCTTATTTGTATGTTTTTTTGAAAAAAAATCCTTAAAGTTTTGTGAATTCATTGTAAAGTCAATATATTTGGTCAACCAATTATTGGTCAACCAATTTTTGATTAACCAAAATCTAACAAATTAAATTGTTCTGAATTCTGATTTATGCTAGAGAATCTAAATAAAATAAAAGTAGAAAATACTGTAGATCTTATTATTGCCCAAATAAGAGAACTCATTATATCTGGAACCATTAATCCTGGAGAAAAACTGCCTCCTGAACGAAAATTAGCGGAGCGGCTTGGTGTTAGTCGCAGCCAGGTTAGAGAGGCGATTAATAAACTTCAAGTTTATGGTATTGTAAAAGTGGTTCCTCAAAGCGGTACTATAGTCAATGGTTTAGGTATCGTTGCTTTGGAAGGCTTAATCACAGATATTCTCAAATTAGAAAAAGTTGATTTTAAATCACTTATAGATACTCGAATACTTTTAGAAAAAGAGGCTGCTAGATTGGCTGCTATTAATAGGACGGAAGACGATTTGGTACAGTTGACTAATGCACTCCACCTTTATGAAAAAAAGCTCCAAGAAAAAACAGTAGCTGTAGAAGAGGATTTACTATTCCACATTAAAATAGCTGAAGCCAGTAAAAATACAGTATTGAAATCACTCATGCTTATTATTACGCCCGACATTGTAAAAAGTTTTATCCAGTTTAAGGTGTGTGATGAAGGAAGAAATAGAAAGACTATCGAAGAACATCAAAAAATTTTGGAGATGATTTCCAATCAAGACGAGCAAGGAGCAGAACAGGCGATGGAACTACACCTTTCAGACATTAAAGAATTCAGTTTAAAATTAAAATCTGAATCATAAGTGATGGATTAGAAATAAATTAGTCCAAAATATTCTGCTAATTATTTAGTCTAAGACAAGGCGCAAAAATAGCGCATACATGGAATGTACGTAATATTTTTGCAACGCAGTATTAGGCTAAATAATAAGGAATATGGCCTAATTTATATTTCATGCCTAAAGGTATATCAAAATTAACTTACAAACGTTTGTGGTAAAATCTTTATAAGTTAGTTTGTACCAAGATTTTAGCATGATATTAAGGTATAAATGCTGAAGAATAATAAAATAAAAATAAATTATTCCATATTGACTCTATTTATATTTCATGCCTAAAGGTGTGTCAAAATTAACTTACAAACGTTTGTAGTAAAATCTTTATAAGTTAGTTTATACCAAATTCTTAGCATGATAATAAGGTATAAATGCTGAACATAGTACTATCATCACTATGCTTCAACTGGGATACCTAAGTCTTAACCAAAATAGTTATACACTATTTTGGAACAGGAGGTCTATACCTAAACAAAACTACTACATTCAGAATCTTACATGCAAAAAATCAATACTATGAATAAAATTGCAAAACTTCGATGTTCTGTTAAGACCCTATTAACACTTTGTATACTTCTGTTAGTAGGTGTGTCAAATGTTGATGCTCAAACTGTTACAGGAAAATTAATTGATGAGTCAGATGAGCCGTTGATCGGTGCGACTATTGTGGTTGATGGAACTGACGCAGGTACTGTAACTGATTTAGAAGGCGTATTTACTATAGATGCGAAAAAAGGGGATGTGCTTATCGTGCGATTTTTGGGCTATAAAGAACAGCAGATAACAATAGGAGATGGTAATACACTTGCTCCTATAACCATGCTCCCAGATGCCAGCACATTTGGCGAGGTAGTTATCATTGGTTATGGTGTCCAAAAGAAATCTCATCTGTCTGGCTCTATTTCAAAAGTGAATAATGAAAAACTAGATCAGATTCCTATTGCTAGGGTGGATGATGCTTTGGTTGGGCAGGTTGCTGGGGTTAATATCCAGATGAGTAACCCTGCTGCGGGTGAAGCTCCTTCTATTAGAGTAAGGGGGCAAGGCTCTATTAGTTTTGATTCCAATCCATTAATCGTTGTCGATGGTATTGCTGTAGGTACCGATACAGACTTCCTTTCTAGTTTAGACATGAATGATGTAGAATCTATTGAGGTATTGAAAGATGCTGCCTCATCTGCTATTTATGGTTCTAGGGGAGCGAATGGCATTATTATGATTACAACAAAAGCAGGAAAAGAAGGGCCTACCAAGTTTTCTTACAATACTTTCGTTGGTTCTAAATCTGTTCCCAAAACAGATGTATTAACAACCGTAGATGACTGGCTCAGTTATGCTAGAAACAATAATGGTGGGGTTCTTCCAGATAAACTCCAATATGTGGAAGCCTTGCAAAATGCAGGTGTAGCAGAAACAGATTGGGAAGATGTTATGTTTGATGGTGGTATTATTCAAAACCACTCTTTATCTGCAAGAGGAGGAACAAAGAATACAAAATTCAGAGCTTCTGTAAGTTATCTTGATGATCAGGGTGTATTGTTGACTGATAATTATCAAAAACTCAATTTTAGACTTAATCTGGACACCAGAATCAATAATCGTTTCTCTTTTGGGGTCGTACTTAACCCATCTTATACTGAGCAAAGACGATTTCCAATAGGTATTCATGATGCTGTTCGTCAACATGCTTGGCTGCCTACCTATCTGGATGAAACCTCTATCGAGTTTGTCAATCGTTTTAGAGAGAATGGAAGATGGGAGGATGCTGAGATTGGAGATTACCCAATGGAAAGAATGTTTGATGATTATGACCTGATTGCAGGCACGCCAAGTGAAGGTAGTGGAACGGATATTAGTGGTACTTCTAATGCTAGTGCTTTAGCCAAAGTATTAGAAAGAGATCGAAGAAAATACCAAACCAAAATTTTCTCCAATGTATATATGCAATTGAATCTTACCGATAATTTATTCTTCAAACAATCCTTTGGAGGAGATCTTCGCTTTACCAAAAATACCAGATGGGCAGGAACTTTAGCTTCCAGAAATGGCGCAGGAGGTACGGAATCTATATTAACTACTTCTGATCAAGCACACTTGGTTTCTGAAAGTACGATTAATTTCAATAAAGAATTTAAAGCGCATGAAATCAATGCTGTTGCAGGTTTTGCCTATGAAAATTGGCGACGAGATTATTCTGCAATAGAAGCAGCAGGCTTTGATTTTGATTATATCCAAACGATTCCAGCAGCTAATCTAGTAGGTGCAAATACAAGTGCAGCAGCAGAAGCCTTAGTCTCTTATTTGAGTAGAGTTAATTATGCATTTAAAAATAGGTATTTCCTTTCTGTTAGTGCAAGATGGGATGGAAGTTCTAAATTCGGTCCTAATAACAAATACGGATTTTTCCCAGCCGTTTCTGCTGCGTGGAGAGTATCCGAAGAATCATTTTTAGCGAGTAGTAGCTTTATTGATAATTTCAAGCTTAGAGCTAGTTATGGACTAACAGGTTCTAATGCAGGAATTGGCGAATATGATTATATCGGCCTGATCGAGCCTGTGTCTACAGCTTCTGGAGAAACTGGTTTTAATGCGATTAATATATCTAATGCTGATCTAAGATGGGAGAAACTACGAGAATTGAATACTGGACTTGACTTAACTGTTTTGGATGGCAAATTTGGTGTTACTTTCGATTATTACAATAGAAGAAGTGAAGATTTATTACTCAATCTACCTGTACCATCTGTTACTGGATTTGAATCTGCATTGGTCAATAAAGGTATTGTAGAAAATAAAGGTTATGAAATTGAATTTAGAGCCACACCAATCAGAACATCCGCTCTAAACTGGAAAACTAGTGTTTTATTGACTCACAACCAGAATACTTTAGTTGATTTTGCTGGAGCAAGTGGGCTAATCAGCACCGTAGACTCCAAGCGTCCTGCTGAATGGATTGCATTAGAAGGGCATCCAATATCCTCTTATTATGGATATGTTGTGGACAAAGAGATTCCACTAGAATTTATAAACAATCCATTCTATCCAATTAATGCTCAATCACAAGACATTTATGTAAGAGATCTAAATGGTGATGGCTTAATTGATGGAGATGATAGAACCATATTGGGTTCTCCCTACCCAGACTATGTATACAGTTGGAACAATTCAATTGATATAGGTGCATTTGATATAAGCCTTATGATTCAAGGAACACAAGGAGCAGAAATCAGAAATATTTCTTCTCAATACATTAAACAAGAATTTTCTAGCCAGCAAGATTATACTGCTGAATTTACTGATGCAGAATTAGTACAGCAAAGGATTTTTACCAATGATGATATTCAGGATGCAGATTATTTTGCCATTAGGAATCTAAATATAGGCTATACCTTAAATCCTGACTTAACTGATAGAATTAAAGTACGAAAAATTAGAGTCTATGTAGGGGCACAAAATCTACTCTATAGAATGTCTGAGAACTATGAAGGCTATAATCCTGAAGGAGTAGATCAAGGTTTAGGTAATCCACTAACTTGGGGTTATCAAAGAGGTCCAGCACCTATATTTAGAACCATTTCTGGAGGTATCAATTTAGAATTTTAAAAAAACAATCCAATGAAAAATAAATATATATACATCCTATTGTCATGTAGTATCTTATTCCTTTTCAGTTGTGAAGAAAGCTTGGAATTAGATCCGATATCAGAAATTGGTGATAGTGGATTCTATACCAATACAGCAGAAGTAGCTAGTGCTGTTGTTGCCATTTATGATGGTTTACAAGCTGTGCCACTACGAGAATTTGCATTGACAGAAATGCGCTCAGATAATACCGAAACCAAGTCTAGTGAAGGAGATTGGGCGCAATTTGAAAGCTTTGATATGCAAGCCACCAATCAAGCTATTGGGCAATATTGGACGGCTAATTATAATGTCATTTTTAGGGCTAATAAAGTACTTGAAAATTTAGATGTGGTAGATGATGGTTCTAAGCAACAATTTGAGGGAGAAGCCAGATTTGCTCGTGCGCTTGCTCATTTCAATTTGGTCAGGGCTTATGGTGATGTGCCTATTGTAGATAGGGTGATTATTCAAACAGATACAGACTATTTTAGTCGTGATCCAGTCAGTCAGGTATTATCTGTTATTGAGTCTGATCTTACGGCTGCTGCTAGTCTTTTGTCTTCAGGAGGAAGCGTTTACAAAGCCAGTTCTGGTGCTGCCAAAGCATTATTGGCTAAAGTCAAATTAACTAGCGGAGATTATGGTGGCGCACAATCCCTTTGCGAGGAAATCATAAACAGTGGTACTTATAGCTTACAGGAAAATTATGGTGATGTATTTTATAATGAAGGAAATGCAGAAATCATCTTTGCTATCGGTTATCTTGATGATGATGTCAATGAAAGCCAGGATTTCTCTTATGAAATGACCGCTTTAGGTAGTGTGAGTGGTTTGAATTTTATTACAAAAGATTTTACCGCTTCGGTTAGTGCTGATGATGCGACAAGATCTGCTGTGCTTTTTAGTTCTAATGATCCAAGAGAAACAGGGAAGTTTATCACCGCCTCTTCGGATAACCAATTAGCGGGTAATGATTGGATTGTCATTCGTTATGCAGATGTTTTATTGATGCGTGCGGAGGCAGTTATGGCTGGTGGACAAACAACAACGAATAGTACAGCTATAGGAGCATTTAATGAAATCAGAACTAGAGCTGGTTTAAGTACTTTGGGAGAAGGAGAAGAATTGACGCTCCAAATGTTATCTGATGAACGAAGAATAGAATTGGCCTTTGAAAATCATAGATTGTATGATTTGGTCAGAATGGGATTGGCTCAGACAGTATTGGGTGCTTTTGCATCGAGTGAAGGCTATACATTTGAGCCAACAGATCTTTTATTGCCTATTCCTCAAGCAGAAATTAATGTTAGCCAAGGATTATTGACCCAAAATCCAGGGTATTAGTATTAATCCGAACCATCATTAATCACTAAACAAATTAAAGTTAAAGCAATGAAAAATATATTCAATATAAGCATTCTATTAACTATCTTTATATTATGCTATTCTTGTGAAGAAGAACCACTACCAGAAGCTGGCTCCATAGCTGATGCCACTCCTCCCTCAGCAGGCTTTACCTACGAAGTAGATCCAGCAGATTATCTGAAAATAAACTTTATTAATAGTTCTATAAGCTCAACCGATTTTTCTTGGGATTTTGGCAATGGTGCCAGTTCTGTTGAAAAAAATCCTTCGGTGACCTATGCAGAAGTCGGGACTTATACGGTTACTTTGATTTCTTCTGATAAACTCAATAAAAGTAGTAGCATTACACAAGACATCACCATAGAAGAGCCAGTCGTTGCCTTTACACCAGAGGTTTTAGAAGGAGGATTTGAGGACAATAGTCTACCTGATGGATCAGGAGATGGTAGAGATTCTTGGCGTAATGAGATTGGTGGAGTCATTCAAATTACCTCCTCCCCTGTACATGATGGTGAGCAAGCCGCCAAACTACCTAGTGCTGGAGACAGAACGGGTCTACAAATGGTTACCGTTTTGCCAAATACAGAATACAATCTGAGCTTTTATTATACGATGAAAGCTGATCCTGGTACCTTGACCGTAGCCATATTGAGCAGTGAAGTAACAGATGCAGCAGATGTGGCGGGTGTTACTATAGCCTCCTTAGAGCTTTCAGATAATTCTGATCCAAATACTTATGTAAAGGAAGTCTTGACCTTCAACTCTGGAGATAATTCTGAAGTAGGCATCTATTTTAACAATATTGGTTCTGAGTGTAGATTGGATAATTTTGAATTTGAGTAAACCATGCGAATAAACGGTCTTTATCTTTTTGTGCTGGCAGTTTTGATCCCAATTACTGCTTGTAATAATGAAACACCTACGCCACCAGATAATAATACCAATAATCCAGTTGAGTTATTACCAGAAATCGACTTAAATCACTGGAAAGTTACTTTACCGATTGGTAATCCAACAGAAATTGAACCACCTGAAATATTGAATTATGCCAATATTGACATACTCAAAGAGTATATGTTCAATGATACCTCCGATGGTTCGCTAGTATTTTTTACCAGACCAGGAAGTACAACGGCCAATTCTTCTTATTCAAGAACAGAACTTCGAGAGCAAATGGAGCCAGGTTCTAATTCTGTCAATTGGACTTTTGCTCAGGGCGGTATACTCAAAGGTAGATTGAAAGTAAGTACGGTAAGCGGCCCAGATGATAATAAAGATCGGGTTATTGTAATGCAAATACATGGTCGTTTGACCAATGAGCAGCGAGATTTGATTGGCGAGGATGACAATAATGCCCCTCCTGTATTGAAGATTTACTGGGATGATGGCAAGATCAATGTCAGGCGTAAAATATTGAAAGATATAGCCGTTTCAGATACAGAACTTTTAAAAACTGACTCGTGGAAAGATGAATCACATTGGTTTGACACCTCTGTTGGCTTCGATGAATTCTCTATAGAAATCAAAGCCGCAGCTAATTTACTTGAAGTACAAATGGGAGATGAAGTAGTCACTTTTGATGATGTACATGTAGAAAAATGGGCTGTTTTTGAGAATTATTTCAAGGCAGGCAATTACCTACAATCCACCAAAAGTACTGCTTATGCTCAGGTCAAATTTTATGAATTAGAAGTACATCATTAGTGCTGTCTTATGCTGACGTACTATTTCTTTCACCGCAAACCTGCCTTGGTAATCGGGCTGTTTTGCTCATTTAATCATAACAATTGAAATTAAAGTTAAACTTCATATTATCTTTTACTTTTTGCATTATAAGTATTGCTTCTTGTTTTTCCTCTAAACAAGTTGCAGAAAATAAACAAGTCGTAGAAAAAAAGCGACCAGCCCAAAAAGTGCAAAATGTAGATGAATTCAATGCAGCTATAGCATCAGTACTTCCAGGAGATACCATCCTTATAGCCAATGGTATATGGAAAGATGTCGAATTGAAATTTCATGCTAATGGAAATGAAAAACAAAAGATTTATATCCTAGCAGAGGAAAAAGGTAAAGTCTTTTTTGAAGGGCAATCGAATATCAAAATGGGTGGAGAACACCTCCACTTAGAAGGGCTTGTCTTTAGAAATGGATATACGGCAACTAGTGCTGTTATTTCTCTTCAAAAAGACAAAACAACACCTTGTAATTATTGTCGAGTAACAGAATGCGTTATTGACAATTACAATCCGCCAGAAAGATTTGACACCGATTATTGGGTCGAAATCTATGGTAAGCACAATAGATTTGACCACAATTATCTAGTAGGTAAGAGAAATAGGGGAGTAACCCTTGCTGTTCGGTTGAAAAATGAACGAGATAGGGAAAACTATAATCGAATTGATCATAATTATTTTGGTTATCATCCTATTCTAGGTTCTAATGGTGGAGAAACTTTGCGAGTAGGCACGAGCCATTATTCTTTATCGAATTCTAATACAAGGGTAGAAGACAATTATTTTGAGCGATGTAATGGGGAACATGAAATTATTTCTAGTAAATCATGCCAGAATATTTTTGACAATAATACCTTCTACGAATGTCAAGGTACCTTAACGATGCGACATGGCAATGAAACGCTAGTAGAAAATAATTACTTTATCGGCAATCGGAAAGCTAATACAGGTGGTATTCGGGTCATTAATGAAACCCAAACGGTTCGTAATAATTACCTAGAAGGATTGACTGGTTATAGATTTAGAGGGGCTTTGGTGGTGATGAATGGCGTTCCTAATTCCCCTTTGAATAGGTATTTTCAGGTAAAGGATTCGGAAGTCAGTAATAATCTAGTGATTGATTCAGATTATATACAATTATGTGCTGGTAGTGATGAAGAAAGAAGTGCCACGCCTATCAATTCAAGTTTTAAAAACAATATTATATACAATGCCAATACTAGCAAAAATGATGTATTTACCATATATGATGATGTTTCTGGAATAGATTTTCAAAACAATATACTCAGCTCCAATATTGACCAACCTCGTTTTAAGGAAAAAGACATTACTGGTTTTGAGCATAAAAAGCTAAACATTACCAAATCTGGTGATTTGAGCCAGGTTAGTGATTATCCCAATATAGGCACCAAAACAGACAAGGAAAGACCAAGTGCTGATAATACTGGGGTTACTTGGTATCCTAGAAAAAATTATCAAATTGAATTTGGTGTTGGTAAAAGCATCAAAGTGGAACCTGGCGAGAATACTTTACAAGAGGCGATTAAAAAAGCCGAAATGGGAGATGTTTTAGAGCTGACTTCAGGCGGAGCCTATCACCAAACAAGATCCATCAAATTAGATAAAACCATCAGTATTCGGTCAATAGATGCTAAAAATCCCCCTGTCATTACCTTCGAAAGGTCTCCCCTCATTGCCCTAGAAAATGGTGGTTCCTTAAGTCTTAATGGCTTACATATT
This sequence comes from Bacteroidota bacterium, assembly GCA_020628015.1. Taxonomy (GTDB): domain Bacteria; phylum Bacteroidota; class Bacteroidia; order Chitinophagales; family UBA2359; genus JAHDFT01. The sequence continues at coordinate 7,417 of JAHDFT010000044.1, read as the reverse complement.
TCTGGTAAGGAATCAGATGATTATTCGGGAAATGCGGTCATTAGAACGAGTAGATATTCTATGATTAATAATTACAAACTTTTAGTAAATAATTGTCAAATAACAGATTTAGATGTCAATCATAGCTTCAATTTTCTCAAAGTATATAAAAACACCTTTGCTGATTCCATCGCTTTATCCAATACCATATTTAAAAACATTAGTGGACACGTATTGAACTTAGATAAGGAAATAGAGGATAGGGGTATTTATAATGTCGAAAATGTAGTCATTGACAACTGCATTTTTGAGGATATTGGAGGGACAGCGATCAAATTATATCGAGGAGGAAGAGATGAGAGTACTTTTGGTCCTATGATTTGGTTATCTGATACAAAGTTTATCAATATTGGTCATGACAAACGAAATAAAAATGATGCTGCCATTTATTTACATGGTGTCCAACATGCAGAGTTGTCCAACTTAGAAATCGTTAAGTCCAAAAAAATCAATCTATATCTTATTGTCGGTGATCCTGTAATTCGATTGAAAAATATTGATTTGCAGGGTTCCGAACAAATCCAATCAAATAGTGAGGCTTATCAATCAGAAAATATAAACTACAAGAGCGAATGAAAAGATTTAGCATGATCATACTGTATTTGTTATTGTCTTTTACTATGCTCTATGGACAAGAACACCCTAGATTAAGTCTCACACTTGATGGAGTCAAAACTATACAAGCTGGCTTGGACAATTATCCTTTGTTTTATGAGGAATATGTAAAAGCCAAGCAAGAAGTAGATCAAGCCATTCAAACAGGATTGGATGTGCCACGTCCCAAGGATATGGCGGGCGGTTATACCCATGAACAACACAAACGCAATTACAAACTGCTTCAAATAGCAGGCAATATTTACCAAATTTCTGGTGAAGATAAGTATGCAGAATTTGTAAAAAAAATACTGGTAGAGTATGCTGATATGTACCCTAGCTTGGGTCTTCACCCTGCAAAAAAATCCTATGCAAGAGGTAAATTATTTTGGCAATGCCTGAATGATGCCAATTGGATGGTATTTGTAAGCCAAGCCTATGATTGTATTTACGATTATCTTAGTGAAAAAGACAGGAAACATTTAGAGAACAATTTATTTGTCCCATTTGCTAATTTTTTATCAGAAGAAAATCCCAAATTTTTCAATAGGATACACAATCATAGTACTTGGGCTAATGCAGCTGTAGGGATGATGGCCTTAGCAATGGGTAATGATACTTTACTACAAAAAGCCCTTTACGGTTTAAAAGATGATGGGATTGATCCATCTGAAGTAGACAATGATGGAGGCTATATTAAGCAAGCAGGATTAAGGAAAGCAGGCTTTTTAGCACAATTAGATTATTCCTTTTCGCCTGATGGTTATTTCTCAGAAGGTCCCTATTATCAACGTTACGCTATCTTTCCATTTTTGATATTCAGTTATGCTTTACACAATACCAAACCAGACCTAGAAATATTTAAGTATAGGGAAAGTATATTGAAAAAAGCGACCCATAGTTTATTGCAATTGACCAATCATCAAGGAGAATTTTTCCCTATTAATGATGCACAAAAAGGCATGGCATTCACCACCTACGAACTAGTAACTGCTGTAGATTTGATGTACTGGGTAGATGATTCACAAACCGAATTGCTCTCTTGGGCAGCCAGCCAAGGATCAGTTTTACTGAATGAAGCAGGCTTTTATGTGGCTCAAAAAATTACTGAACAAGAAATAACAGCACCAGTTAAAAAATCCATTTTACTAGGAGATGGAGTCGATGGAAAAGAAGGCGGTATTAGCATATTAAGAACCAAAGGTATAGACCTTTTATTTAAGTTTTCAGCACAAGGAATGGGGCATGGACATTTTGACCGTTTATCCTATTCTTTGTACAATGAAACAGGCGAAGTCATACAGGATTATGGAGCAGTAAGATGGGTAAATGTAGACCAAAAAGGTGGTGGTCGATATTTACCTGAGAACAAAACATTTGGAAAACAATCTATTGCCCATAATACCTTAGTCGTTGATGAAGGATCTCATTATGAGGCAACAGTTAAAAAGGCAGAAAAAGCCCACCCCAACCTTTATCTATTTGATGCAGCAAATGAGGATTTACAAGTCATTAGTGCCATAGAAAATAATGCTTATCCTGCTGTATCTATGCATCGAACCTTTATAGTATTTGAAGATGAAGCATTTACCAATCCACTTCTTATTGATCTTTTTGTAGTTGCTGCCGATACCCCCCATACTTACGATTTACCTAACTGGTATAGTGGGCATATGATGCAAAGTAATGGAGACTGCAAGGGTAATTTCTCTAGTTTGGTGCCAATAGGTAAAGCCAATGGCTATCAACATATTTGGGAAATAGCAAACTGTACTATTGAAAAGGATATGCATACTTTCAACTGGTTAAACAAAAATAGATTCTATACCAAATATGCCATTACCAGCCCAAAAGATCAATTCATTATGGGGCGAGCAGGAGCCAATGATCCCAATCAAAATCTAAGGGCTGATCCTGTTATTATTCATAGAAAAACGGAGCAGACGGATGCTGTTTTTCTTAATCTGATTGAGGCACATGGAGTATATAGTCCTATAACCGAAGTACCTACACAGCCTTATGGCACCATAGAAAGTTTGCACTTGGATTATGCAGATGGCAACTATACCTCCTTTCATTTTACTACAGCAACACATCATTGGCAAGTTTTATTCTCCTTAAAAAACAATCAAGCAACAGCAAAACACCAGCTCAACATCAATCAAATGGATTATGTCTGGACTGGACCATTAAAAATCATTAAAACAAAGCATAAAAAATAAACACAAAAATGAGTATACACGATAAAATAAAACCAACCAAGGAATTCTTCATCAATGAGGAAACACCTTGGGAAGAAGTCGCAGAGGGTTTGACTCGGCAAATCATGGGTTATGATGGAAAAATCATGCTAGTAAAAGCGAAGTTTGAAAAGGGGGCAGTCGGAAATTTACATAAGCATTATCATTCACAAGTTACCTATGTCGAGAGTGGAGAATTTGAAATGACGATAGGAAAAGAGGTGAGAATCATTAAAGCTGGTGACTCTTATTATATCCCACCACATATCATGCATGGTTGTGTATGTACCTCACCAGGCGTTTTGATAGACGTATTTAGCCCAGCAAGAGAAGATTTCTTACCCGAATTAAATGCAGAATAATGAAAATCAAAGGTTTAAGGTGGTGGATAGTAGGTTTAGTTGCCTTGGCGACCGTCATTAATTACATTGACAGGCAGGCTCTTGGCATACTCTGGCCAGAGATTGCTAAAGATTTGCAACTTGGTGATAGTTCAAAAGAGGTCTATAGCTATATTGCGCTATTCTTCACCGCCGCTTATGCAATCAGCAAAGGTTTATCAGGTCGAATCTTCGACATTATAGGTACCAAAATAGGCTTTATCGTTTCGATTGTCATTTGGTCAATCGCAGCCATGTTACACGCTGTTGCCAGTTCAGCAGCAAGTTTCACCTTCTTCAGAGTCCTTTTAGGATTGGGCGAAGCAGGTAACTGGCCTGGAGCGACCAAATCCAATGCAGAATGGTTTCCCTCAGAAGAAAGGGCATTTGCTCAAGGTATTTTTAACTCAGGAGCTTCGATGGGAGCCATCATTTCTGCGCCATTAATCGCTGCTTTATTTGCTTGGATTGGTTGGAAAGGTACCTTCATCTTTATTGGAGCCATTGGTTTTATATGGATTATGCCTTGGCTATTTCTAAATCGTGATGTACCTAAAATGAATGTCTTACTTACCGAAGAAGAAAAGGCTTACATTCTAAAAGATCAAGCTACGCTAAATAGTAATGTAGAAGATAAAGGACTAGGTTGGATTGAATTGCTACAATACAAACAGTCTTGGGCGGTATTGATTGCTCGGTTTATGTTAGATCCTATTTGGTGGTTTTTTGTCCTCTGGTTGCCCTTGTACCTAAATGAACAATTCGGATTCAATGTCAAAGAAATTGGGGCTTTTGCTTGGATTCCTTATGTAGGAGCTGCTATCGGTAGTTTACTAGGTGGTTGGATGGCAAAGTATCTAATTAAATCAGGTTGGACGGTCAATAAAACAAGAAAATGGTTGATTATCATTGCAGGTGTATTAATCGTTATTGGAATGCTAGGCGGTAGTCAGGCAGCAAATCCAACTGTAGCTATGCTATTGATTGCGCTGGTACTCTTTGGTTTCCAAGTAGCCATAGGCAATATACAGACCCTACCTTCTGATTATTTTTCAGATAAATCAGTAGGTACCTTATCAGGTCTTGGTGGTACTGCTGCTGCATTAGGAACGATTTTATTTTCTACAGTACTTATTCCTTCCATATCTGAAGAGAGTTATTTCCTTGTTTTCCTACTTGGTGCTTTATTAGTACCTCTAGGCGTAGGGGCTATATTGTTCTTAGGTGGCAATATTCACAGACTTAGATTAAAATGAGTGCATAACATATTGGGGGAAGGTGTAATCCTTAGTCTTATACTTGCATCCTTTGATATTGGGTATGTTAGCTATTTTTCTTAATGACCGCATAGCGGTCACAGTACGTTAGCCAATAAAAGTACCCCTAATAGCTCGACCCTAGCAGGGTCGCACGCTACCGAATTGCATCAAAATCCCCCAATATGTCATGCACTTGATTAAAATAACATTTATAATTAAAAACATACAAAATGATGCTTAAAGGTAAAACAGCAATTGTAACAGGTGGCGCAAGAGATATTGGTAGAGCCATATCCCTTAAATTAGCCGCTATGGGAGCTAATGTATGTGTCAATTACTTCAATACTAAAAGCGATGCGGATACGACATTAGACTTAATTAAAGCTGATGGAGGAAATGCAATAGCTGTAAGGGCTGATATGACCAAAATGGAAGACTGTCAGGCATTGGTTGCAGCAGCGCAAGAAGCATTTGGAGATGATATACATATTCTGGTCAATAATGCAGGTGGTTTAGTTGCTAGAAAAAAACTGCCTGAAATGGATCTGGATTTCTGGAATTTAGTAATGACACTTAATATGACTTCTATTTTTATGATGCATAAAGTCACCGTACCACATATGCCTAAAGGTAGCTCTATTATCAATTTAGCATCACTAGCAGGACGTGACGGTGGCGGTGGCGGTGCATCAGCTTATGCAACTTCCAAAGGAGCGGTTATGACTTTTACTAGAAGTATGGCAAAAGAACTAGGCCCACAAGGTATTCGAGTCAATGCTTTATGTCCAGGTCTGATTGCTACTAAATTTCATGATGACTTCACTCCTGATAGCGTAAGAGAAATGGTGGCCAATAAAACACCATTAAGAAAACAGGGAGCAGCAAAAGAAGTGGCTGATTTGGTGGGCTATTTGGCCACTACTGATAGCTCATTCATCACAGGAGCCAATATAGATATTAACGGAGGACTTGCCTTTTCCTAGTCGCTTGTTAATCAATTAATTACCGTTTATGAAAAAGATCGTTACATTTGGCGAAATCATGCTTCGTTTAAGTCCACCTGGATTTAAGCGATTTTCACAAACCTATCAATTCGATGTCGTTTATGGAGGTGGAGAAAGTAATGTCGCAGTTTCCTTAGCCAATTTTGGCTTAAACGCTCATTTCGTCTCTCGCATTCCCAAAAATGATATAGGAGAATGCGCCATTATGGAGTTGAGAAAAAGAAATGTCCAAACGAATCACATCCTAAGAGCAGGAGAACGACTGGGCATCTATTTTTTAGAGACAGGCGCAGTAAGTCGAGGAAGTAAGGTTATCTATGATAGAGCGCATTCAGGTATGGCGACGATTACCAGCGGCATGATCGACTGGGACGATATCTTCAAAGATGCAGATTGGTTTCACTGGACAGGCATCACCCCAGCCCTATCACAAGGGGCAGCTGATGCCTGTTTGGAGGCGATTCAATCTGCCAATAAACATGGCGTAACCGTCTCTACAGATTTAAATTATAGAAAAAAGCTGTGGAAATATGGTAAACAGCCTAGTGAAATTATGCCCGAACTCGTGGCTGGCTGTGATATTATTCTTGGTAATGAAGAAGATGCAGAAAAACATTTTGGGCTGCATCCTGAAGGGGTAAATGTTACACATGGCTCCTCTGTAGAAGGACAAGCCTATTTACCTGTATTGAAGCAACTCCAAGCCATGTTTCCAAGAGCCAAAAAATTCATTACCACACTAAGAGGCTCCATTTCTGCCTCTCATAATTCTTGGACAGGTGTGCTTTATGATGGAGAAAACTTGTATCAAGCTCCTGCTTATGAAATCACCCACATTGTAGATCGGGTAGGTGGCGGAGATAGCTTTATGGCTGGCTTGATTTATGGTTTATTGACCTATGAGAATGATCAGGATGCCTTAAACTTTGCAGTAGCGGCCTCCTGCCTAAAACACACCATTAAAGGAGATGCCAATTTAGTCACCGTAGCAGAGGTTGAAAACTTAATGGCTGGGGACAAGAGTGGCCGAGTATCAAGATAATTATGCATTACTATGGATAGAATTAAAGTCGCACTACTGATGGAAGCACAAGGACTTGTTCCTTTATTTTTCCATTCAGATATTGAAATAGGAAAACAAGTGTTGAAAGCTTGTTATCATGGCGGGTCTAGGTTATTAGAATTCACCAATCGAGGCATTTTTGCTCATGAAATATTCTCTGCATTAAGCAAATATGCTAGAGCTAATTTACCTGGTATGGTCTTGGGTGTAGGCTCGGTGACAGATGCGGCTACGGCTGCTCTATATATGCAATGTGGGGCCTCCTTTGTCGTTACCCCAGCCTTGCGAGAGGATATTGCGATTTGCTGTAATCGTAGAAAGGTGTTATGGTCACCAGGTTGCGGTTCTCTGACTGAAATTTGTAGGGCGGAGGAATTGGGTTGTGAGATTGTAAAGCTATTTCCAGGTAGTATTTATGGGCCTAAATTCATTAAGTCAATTAGGGGACCGCAGCCTTGGACGAAGGTGATGCCTACGGGTGGTGTCGCTCCTACTGAGGAAAATCTAAAGGCTTGGTTTGATGCTGGAGTAACTTGCGTTGGTATGGGTTCTAAACTGATTGCTAAAGATTTGGTACGAGATCAAAAATTTGAGGAACTTTCTGAATTGGTGGCGACTACTCTTGATTTGATTCAAAGGATTAGAAATTAGGTTTATCTTTTTACTAAGTAACGAGTGAAAAATAAGTTCCCCGATTTTGATTAGGGAAATTTGACTCTAGACAAGGCAAAAAACGTAGGCAATGCAGTGCCTTGGCGAGGCTTTTTAACGCAGTATAGGGTTAAATTTATCCATCAAAATGAGGAAATTATTTTTTGACTGTTACTAACGATTAATA
>JAHDFT010000530.1 GCA_020628015.1 Bacteroidota bacterium | reverse complement strand
ACCGCTTTCCTAGAATTCAAACGAATGAATTGAATGTGTTTATAATCAGGATTTTCAAGTAATTGTGGATAGCTTTTTCTACGACGACGATAGGTTTTAAAAAACCAATAAAAGATGGAATTTTTGGAGGTAAATTGCTTCCATAGTTTAGAGGTATTCGTTGTTCCCCAAAGTTGTTTTTTGGTAATCCCTCGGTGAACAGTCCGATAGAATAATTGCCAGAAATTAAGCCAGTAGGGGAGGTCAAGGATGACCACCGTTTCCACTCTTGCCCAAGTCACCTCCCTAAAACGGCTATAATTCCCATCCATCACCCAGCATTCCGCCTTCGTTTTTTCCTCCAATAAGATCCACATATCCTCATCAGGTCTTTCCTGCCATTCTGGAAGCCAAAAAAGTCCATCTATTTCAATGCGATTTGCCTCAAATTTTTGACATAATTTAGCCGCAAGGGTAGATTTGCCTACGCCTGTGGTACCAATAATGCTGACTCTGCGACCGATAGTGGTTGGGGGATGGTTTTGCATGGTGGAAATGATTTTATGCTTCCTTAATTTCTAAAGGGTGAAAACAAGAAAAACATTTGACTTATTTGATTAAAACATTGAAATTTTGCTTAAGCAAAACTTAAATTTAAGACCTTTTATTTGGGGTATTCCACAAAAATAAACCCTATTTTGTCATTATAATTCCTAACTTATCACTAAATATCCTAAAAAGATAATGACAAAATTAATAGAATTCGAGCAATTAGAAGACCGACAACCAACTTATGCAGAGGTAAACGGTTTGGATTTGGTTATAGTCCGATTTGATGAGCAAGTATCTGTCCTTTATGGCCGATGTTTGCACCGAGGAGCTTTGATGGCAGATGGTTATGTACAAGGGGATAACCTCATTTGTGGCTTACACAATTGGGATTATCGTATTGATACAGGTGTGAGTGAATACAATAATGAAGAAGCCTTACATAAGTTTAAAGCAGAGATTGTGGAGGGTTCTGTAGTAGTGGATGAGGCGGAAATCAATGCCTATTTAGAAAAACATCCGCAGCCTTTTGACCGAAATACTTATCAAGGTTTATATGCGGATACCCATCCTCAAAGTACGGAGCCATACACCTCATATATCAAGTCGCTTGCCCAAAATGGCTTAAAAAAATATGGACATCATGGGCCTTCTGCTTCGATGGGGGTTGATAGAAATACCTTACCCAAATGGGAAGACATTCAATTCCTGCCTGCTCAATTGGCGAAGCGTCCTTTATTGGATGAGGAAGCGGTAATTACTGAGGTAGTTATAGGAAAAAATGCCAAAAAACCTTTGACACTTGCTATGCCGATTTTTGTATCAGATATGAGCTTTGGTTCCTTATCAAGGGAGGCAAAAATCGCCTTGTCAATGGGGGCAGAATTAGCAGGAACGGGCATTTGTAGTGGTGAAGGAGGAATGTTGCCAGAAGAACAAGCCAATAATTCCAAGTATTTCTATGAATTGGCATCGGCTAAGTTTGGTTTTTCTTGGGATAAAGTAGAAAAAGCACAGGCTTTCCATTTTAAAGGCGGCCAAGGAGCTAAGACGGGAACAGGTGGGCATTTACCTGGGAATAAAGTCTCTAAAGAAATTGCTGCGGTAAGGGGCTTAGAAGTAGGACAGGCAGCCATTTCTCCTGCGGCTTTTCCTGATTTAAAGACGGTTGATGATTTTAAAAGTTTTGCAGCAGAAGTAAGAGAACGAACGGGAGGTATTCCGATTGGGTTTAAGATAGCGGCAAGTCATATAGAAGCGGATATAGATTTTGCTTTAGCAGTCGGTGTTGATTATATTATACTAGATGGAAGAGGTGGTGGAACAGGTTCGGCTCCTACGATTTTAAGGAATAATATCAATGTGCCTACCATACCAGCTTTAGCCAGAGCAAGGAAACATTTGGATGCCAAAGATGCGAAAGACATTACCCTCATTATTACAGGAGGTCTTCGAGTGCCTGAAGATTTTGCCAAAGCATTAATGCTAGGTGCAGATGCCGTTGCGGTTGCCAATTCTGCGCTTCAAGCGATTGGTTGTCTAGGGATGCGGGCTTGTGGTTCTAATAATTGTCCTGTGGGAATTGCCACCCAGAAGGAGCATTTGAGAAATAGGTTGATTATTGAAGCTTCTGCACAGCAATTGCATAATTTTTTACATGCGGCCAATGAACTCATTAAAGTCATTTCTAGGGCTTGTGGCTATAGTCATATCGAAGGATTTAATTTTGATGATCTGTCTACTTTTAATTTGGATATGCATCGTTTGACGAATATTAGGTATGCGGGGGTGAATGGTACTTGGTGATAGGTCATTATTAACAAATGATAAAAAAACTAATTTTCACCCAACCCTCCCAACAATTCTCCCCTAATAATTCTTTTAAGTCCACTATTTTAAGTAACTTACATCATGGAAATGTCAGATTTGGAAACCGAGTCATAATCTTAACTAAAGCCACACAATTACAAAAGCAACTAATTTTTTCCTATATAAGAATCGCCTACCCATTAGCAGTCCTATAATAACCACTCTTTTGATGCACTCAAAATAGTCAAGTTTTTATTCCTAGACTATAATGGATAAATACTTGATAAGGAGTAATGGTATGCATTGCTGTAATGGTGATGTAAATGAATATTTTATAAAGTGTGTTGTTTTTTAATAAGTGGGCTAGTGCCTATTTATTTGAAATATAAACAATACATTTTATAATAAACATTACTACCTAATTTTTCCTACTAAGTAACGAGTGAAAAATAAGTTCCCGATTTTGATTAGGGAAATTTGAC
>JAHDFT010000529.1 GCA_020628015.1 Bacteroidota bacterium | reverse complement strand
ACTAATAATTCTTGAATCTTCTTTATCTTTTTTGCTCATTTTGTGCTATCTTTCATTGATGTAATATTATTTTTGGACAATTCATAACGTTTTGTTTTGGAAAGGCGTGCTTTGTCCCTACGTATTGTATTTTGTGCATAAAAATCATGGTGTATGTGTATATCATTGCACCTTAAATCCATAAAAATGAAAAATCCTCAAAAATACTGGCAAACGAATCTACAATATCTCGCCATTTTACTCAGTATATGGTTTTTCATCTCCTACATCTGTGGTATTTTACTTGTCGAGCCACTTAATGCCATTCAAATTGGTGGCTTTCCCCTTGGTTTTTGGATTGCTCAACAAGGGTCAATCTATGTCTTTGTACTCCTCATTTTTGTTTATGTGTATTTAATGAATCGCTTAGATGTACGCTATGAAGTAGATGAAGAATAGTTAATAGATTCAATGCAAAATAATACACCAAATACTTCAATCAAAAAAACAAATAATGAGCATACAAATATGGACTTATCTACTCGTTTTTCTCACCTTCGCCTTATACATTGCCATTGCGATTTGGTCGAGAGCAGGTAGTACAAAGGATTTCTATGTGGCAGGTGGAGGTGTGCCTCCTTTAATGAATGGGATGGCAACTGCGGCAGATTGGATGTCGGCAGCTTCTTTTATTTCGATGGCTGGTTTGATTTCTTTTATGGGCTATGATGGAGCAGTCTATTTAATGGGCTGGACGGGTGGTTATGTACTTCTAGCCTTGTTGCTGGCTCCTTATTTGCGAAAGTTTGGCAAGTTTACCGTTCCCGACTTCATTGGCGACCGCTATTATTCCAATGTTGCTAGAACCGTAGCGGTGATTTGTGCCTTGATCGTCTCTTTTACCTACGTCGCTGGTCAAATGCGAGGGGTAGGCGTGGTATTTTCTCGTTTTTTGGAAGTGCCTGTCGAGTCGGGGGTGATTATTGGAATGGTGATCGTTTTTTTCTATGCCGTTTTAGGAGGAATGAAGGGGATTACCTATACCCAAGTTGCCCAGTATTGCGTATTGATTTTTGCCTTTATGGTGCCTGCGATTTTTATATCTATACAAATGACCAATAATCCCATTCCACAACTTGGATTTGGGCAGACGCTTTCAGATGGTACTTATTTACTAGATAAACTCAATGGCTTACATCAAGAATTGGGCTTTGCTGCTTATACGGATGGGAAAAAATCGACCTTAGATATTTTTGCGATTACCTGTGCCTTAATGGTCGGGACGGCAGGATTACCACATGTAATTGTACGCTTTTTTACCGTTCCTAAAGTGCGAGATGCTAGAAAATCTGCTGGTTATGCCTTGTTGTTTATTGCGATTCTGTATACAACTGCACCTGCGGTAGCTGCCTTTGCTCGTACTAATTTGATTAATACAGTAAATAATCAAGCTTATGCTTCCATGCCTGCTTGGTTTTCCAATTGGGAGCAAACAGGTTTATTGACTTTTACAGATAAAAATGGGGATGGTTTGGTGCAGTATTATAATGATAAGAATGAGCAATTTAATAAAGAAGTAGCGGCTGTAAAGGGTTGGAAAGGGAATGAATTGACGATTGATCGAGACATTATGGTATTGGCCAACCCAGAAATTGCTAAATTACCAAATTGGGTGATTGCTTTAGTTGCTGCTGGAGGTTTAGCGGCTGCTTTATCTACTGCTGCGGGCTTGCTTTTGGTCATTTCTACCTCTATTTCCCACGATCTTTTGAAAATGCAATTTCGACCGAATATGACCGATAAAGAAGAGCTGTTGAGTGCTAGGATTGCCGCAGCTTTAGCGGTTTGTGTAGCGGGTTATTTTGGCATTAATCCCCCCGATTTTGTAGCGGCTGTAGTGGCCTTGGCTTTTGGTCTTGCAGCAGCTTCCTTTTTCCCTGCTATTATATTGGGAATTTTTGATAAACGGATGAATAAAGAAGGAGCCATAGCAGGAATGATTGTTGGTATTAGCCTCATGATGTTCTATATGCTCAAATTTAAATTCGGGATTTTTGACGGAGGTAAATCGGCTGTAGCAGGTTTGAAATCACAGCTCTGGTTCGGTATTTCTCCAGAAGGATTTGGTATGATTGCTATGTTGGTTAACTTTACCATATCCATCATCGTTTCTCGCTTTACAGCAGCACCACCAGAAGATGTACAACAGTTGGTGGAGGAGATACGTATTCCTAGAGGATCAGGAGAAGCGGTAAGTCATTAATTGAATTGTTTTTAAATAAAGATTATGCAAAAAGCCATTATTATTTTCATCGTTATTTTAGTCATTATGAGTGCTTGTTCTACTAGTGATACTAGCAATAAGAGTCAACCATCTAATGAAACAGAGAAATTGACTGCTCCTAAAACTAGCTCTAAAAAAGTAGAAGAAAAACCAAAGGTCAATAAATTTACAATGACAAAAAGCCCTGTGCCTGATGAATATCCAGAATTCAAAAAATTGGTAGCTATGTATAAAAATGAGTCTTGGGCGCAATGGTATCTTCATTTTAGAGAATGGGATACAGAATCAGGGAAGGCTAAAAATATAGATAAACTCAATCGTTTAAAGGGGATTCACTTAATCCGTTTAGAGGTGTTGAAGTATGATAAAGAAAATAATACCAAAATTATAGATAAATTCAATAAGAAAAATTGGCGAGATATGGAGAGTATGTTGTGGGATAAAGAAATGGGGACTTTTTCTGTTGAAAATATAAAGTAATGAAGGACTTAGTTTTGAAGTTTAGTGATGGATTAGAAATAATTGAAAGCCTATTTCGGCCTAATTTATTTCTGTT
>JAHDFT010000528.1 GCA_020628015.1 Bacteroidota bacterium | reverse complement strand
CTTGATGCAAAGAAGCAAAAATCAAGACTGTATGAATTTCTTAACGACAAAATCCATAAGGTCGGTCGAAGAGAAGAAAATCAAGAATCAGATACTTTATAAAGTCAGTTATTCTTTAGTACATCCTCTTATTTATCTAATAATTATGACTACTCACCCTCATCAAAACCAAGAGACATCCACACCTAAACCCATCATAAATATTCTGCTATTGATATTATTGATTGGTGGGACAATTATAAGTCGTTATTACTATTTTAACCAAGCACAATACAGCAATGACGAGCTTTGTATTATTAGTATTGCCAATGGTTTTAGCTCGGTCAATCATCAACATCTGTGTATTTCATTGGTGGAAATGGATAGTGTGTTTACCAATCAGGAATTTAAGGCTAGACAAACGTTGGATAATGTTTTTCAGGCTACGCTTTCGGATAATGGGAATGGATTGGTGAATAATTTTCTTTTGTATGGATTGAGTAGGCTGTGGGGGAATGAACATCAAGTGGTGTATGTTTTTTTATTATTCCTTCACCTATTTTGCCTCCTTATTTTATATCAAATTGCTCGAACATTTTTGTCGGTTCAGGCGGCTTTATTGGTCTTGATTTTATTTTCATTGAATCCCTATATTTGTGCCTATAATTTTATTGCAAGAGGTTATTTTTTGTCGATCTTTTTTACTTTGTTTGCCACCTATTTATATCTCCAAATCATTGATCAATCTGCTAGGTGGGGGTATTATTTATTTTATAGTATAAGTGGCTTATTGGCCGTTTTCACTCACTTTTTGACCATCGGTTTATTATTCGGACATGGTTTGTATGCCTTATTTTCCATTAATCGGCAAAATTGGAGGCAAAGGATGGTACTCATCGGCATCCTATTAGTATTTCCCTTAAGTATCTTGGCTTATTTTTATGCTTTTCCAATAATAATGGAGGTATTGAATTGCCAGACAGCGGTTTATCAATTTCGAGCTTTACATCCAGAAATATACAATAATTACCCTGTAGCTCTTAGCCTGAAAAGCTATATCGCCTCTATATTACAATTCCTTGAACCCAGCTTTGGCATTTATAGTGCGGTACAAATTAGATATTTAATTCCTATAATGGCTCCACAAATTGCATTAATTTTACTATTTTGCAGAGAATTAATTTTTCAGCGAAAAATAATCGCACTTCCGTCCGCTTTCAAAGTATTGTTGACCTCATTTGTCGCAATGCTTCTACTCACCAGTATAATAGCTTTACAAAACCAGCATAACTTAATTTTTCAAGAACACTATTCATTGACCATAGTGTTTATTTCTCACACATTATTAATTTACGCCATATTTTTTATTTCAAAAACCAGTAAGCGTTTACAAATCGTTAGCCATATCGGTCTTTTATTCATTACAGTCGCCTTTATGTATGCTCACTATTGTTTGCAGCAACAATTGAAGAATCAACAAGCAAGTCAAACCAATTATGAACTTGTCGCACGAAATATTGAAATGCAATATACACAAGGTAATACGGTGGTTTTTAAATCTGCCGATGATGCCCAATGTGTCAACTTATTTTTCTCCAAGCAAAAATTAATTTATCAGACTGTAGACACTTCCATTCACCAAATGTATGTATTCAAATGATGAAAAACATTCTATTTATTTTCGGCACTCGCCCAGAAGCCATTAAATTGGCTCCTTTGATTCAAGTTTTTAAACAAAGTACTTTCTTTACTACCAAAGTATGTGTCACCGCCCAACATCGGGAAATCTTAGATCAAGTCTTGGATTTCTTTGACATCAAAGCAGATTATGATTTGGATTTAATGACCCCCAATCAGAGTTTGTTGCAGCTCATGGCAAGAGCGATGGTTAAACTAGAACCTATTTTTGATGCATTTCAGCCTGATTTAGTCTTTGTACAAGGAGATACAACAAGCGTCTTGGTCGGCAGCTTGGTTACTTTTTACAAACGAACTCGAATCGCTCATGTAGAAGCAGGGCTAAGAAGTTTTGATTTGGCGGCTCCTTTTCCAGAGGAAATGAATCGTTTACTGACCGCTCGCCTAGCCCATTATCACTTCGCCCCTACTCCCAAAGCCCTTACCAATCTTTTACAAGAAGGTATTGAGAACAATGTTTTTATGGTTGGAAATACGGTGATTGATGCCTTACAAATGGCGGTTAAAGTAGTGGATCAACAAAGCGATCATTTTCGTCAATACTTTACAGGAATTGACTTTAGCAAGCGAGTCATTTTGGTCACTTGCCATAGACGAGAAAGTTTTGGTCAACCCTTTCTAAATATTTGCAAGGCTTTATTAAAAATTGCTGATAGCTTTCCAGAGGTTGAAATCGTTTATCCAGTTCATCCCAATCCGAATATTAAAAACATCGCTAATACGGAACTCCTCCGCCTGAATATCCATCTTATCGAACCATTGGAATATCCTCATTTGATTTGGTTAATGAGCCAAGCTCACCTTATTCTAACCGATAGCGGCGGCATTCAGGAGGAAGCTCCAGCTCTAGGCAAACCCGTCCTAGTCTTGCGAAGCGTCACCGAACGTACTGAAGGTATTAGCGCAGGAACGGCTCAATTGGTCGGCACTGATTCTAATCACATCTTTGAAGCAACCCAAGAGCTTTTAAATGATGAGCAATTTTATGAACAAATGGCGAATGCGGTTAATCCCTATGGAGATGGGACTACTTCGACGCAAATATTGGATTGTTTGATTCGAGAAATGGCTTGTGGGGAAGGGCGTTTGGATGGGGTTTTGAAGGTTTCTGAGGGAAAGTAGATTGTTTTTTAGGTTAAAATTCTT
>JAHDFT010000043.1:15573-17720 GCA_020628015.1 Bacteroidota bacterium | reverse complement strand
GATGCTCTGCATCGCCTACGTTTTTTGCCTCGTCTAGTGTCAAATTTGCCTAATCAAAATCGGGAATTTATTTTTCACTCGTTACTTATGAAAGTGTTTTAAAATCATCAATTTTTATAGCTTGATGATTTTGTTTTTTGCTTCGCTTTCCATTGTTCCCTCAAATACTTGGCAGTATAATATTCTCCATTAGGTGACCAACCTGGTGGTTTGAATATATAAGCCAGTTTATCTTTCCAATTTTTAGCATTCTTGACATCTTGCCAAAGAGCCGCAAATTCATGAGTTGCTATTTTTAGTGGATTATAAGTATTGATATTAGTCGTAATACCATAAATGGGCTCCTCCTCATCTTCTTCCTGAAAGGTGCCAAATAAACGATCCCAAATAATGAAAATACCTGCATGGTTTCGATCCAAATAATGGTGATTGACGGCATGATGTACCCGATGATGAGAAGGGGTATTCATAAACCATTCTAGGAAACCCAATTTTTTAACCGTTTCTGTATGTAAGAAAAATTGGTAAATCAAACTGATGGAAATCATGGTCATAATCATAATAGGATGAAAACCAATAATGGGTAACCAAATCCACCAAATGTATTTGTACAACTGTTCTCCCCAACTTTGGCGCAAAGCAGTCGTTAGATTATATTTTTGTGAGGAATGATGATTGATATGTGCTGCCCACAATAGTCTGATTTCATGGCTTAAACGATGATGCCAGTAAAAGGTGAAATCATCAGCAAAAAGGATCAATAACCAAGCCCACCAAGTCCAGCCAATATCAAATATAGCAAATTGATAAAGGAAGGTATAGACAAAAAAGGCAATCAATTTCGCTGTGGTACCTACAAAGGCAGAACCCAAACCCATCATTAAAGAAGCCCAGCTATCTTTTCGCTCAAATAGGTCTAATTGTTCTCTATAATTGATGTATAATTCTATTCCAATCAATAGAAAAAATATAGGAATCGCATAAGTAATTGGATCTGAGCTAATAGGCATTGTTGTTAGGAATTGAGTATGAAGAATAAGAAAATAGAATTAAGCTTGTTCAAAAATTTTCCTATAAACATTTAACCATAAAGCAGAGGTCATTAAATAAACCGCTGCAATTACAATTGCCATAGGTGTACCCAAATAACCATTTAGTAGGACAACAAACAAGGCCGAAAAAGCCAATAAACGAACATTTTCAGTAAGAAAAACCCACCACTTTTTCTCAAATAAGCCGCCTAGATTGACCAATGCAAAAATAATTAAAGCAGCCATTAATAATTTGGCAGACCAATTGAGGGCATTGCTCATAAATAAGAAGCCAGTAGCACTAATTAAGATGATGAGGTAATGAATAAGTATATAATAATTCAAACCATTAGGAATCGTAGTATCGTATTTTTCAAAAGTAGCAGGAGTCACTTCAGAACCTACTACAGGACCACCTAATTCAGCAGGTTTCCAGCCTGGTTCTTTCAATAAAATACCCATTTTATCTCGCCAATTACTCGCTTTGCGAACATTACGCATCATATCCAGCCAATATTCTATATTTAACCATAAAGGATTCCAGCTTTTAGGTTGGGAGGTAATGCCATAAACTACCTCTTCTTCCTCCGCTTGAAAAGTACCAAATAGACGGTCGAAAATGATAAGCGTTCCACCATGATTTTTGTCGATGTATTTTGGATTGACCCCATGATGCACCCGATGATGAGAAGGGGTATTGAAAACGTACTCAAAAGGAGCAGGCAGTTTATTAATTGTTTTGGTATGAATCCAAAACTGATAAAGTGTTTGAAACTGATTAATGATAATAAATAAGATCGGATGGAAGCCTATAAGGGCTAATGGAAGGTAAAAAGAAGCTGAAAAGAAAGACTGAATCCAGCCTTGACGTAAAGCTACAGATAAATTGTATTCTTCGCTTTGATGATGCACTACATGACTGCCCCATACAAAGCTGACTTCGTGGGCGATTCGATGAAACCAGTAATAGAAAAAGTCTACACCAATAAAGAGGAGTGCCCAAGTTAAAGGATTACTTGCGATATCGAAAAAACGGAAGTTTTCGTAGAGGAAATAATAAGCTAAAAAGACAACTGTTTTGCCAAAAACACCAACGATTTGTTGTCCAACACCACA
>JAHDFT010000043.1:0-15473 GCA_020628015.1 Bacteroidota bacterium | reverse complement strand
ATTACAAAATCTGCTAATTGCTCCTTAGAAATGTGGTCATTAGGAGTGGTAATGGCAATAATGTTTCCTTTTCTTGCCTTAACTTCTTGAATATTGCTCACAATTTTTTCGTAAGCACTTTTATTTGTGGTTAATACGACCACAGGCATTTCCTCGTCAATTAAAGCAATCGGACCATGTTTCATTTCGGCAGCAGGATAACCCTCAGCATGAATATAAGATATTTCCTTCAATTTTAATGCCCCTTCTAAGGCAACAGGGAAATTATATCCTCTTCCAAGGTAAAGAAAGTTGCTCGAATCCTTGAAAATCTCAGCTATATACTTGATTTGCGCCTCTGATTGGAGGGCTACTTCAATTTTTTGTGGGATTTGCTCTAACTCTACCAATAATTGCATATAGCGTGATTGAGAAATCGTACCTTTTTGCTTGGCCACTCTTAAAGCCATGAGTGCTAGTATGGTCAATTGGGCGGTAAATGCTTTGGTAGAAGCAACACCGATTTCTGGACCTGCGTGAGTATATGCTCCAGCATGAGTTTCTCTAGCAATAGAAGAACCAACAACATTACAAATGCCCAAAACCGTTGCGCCTTTAGATTTAGCTAAACGAATGGCTGCTAATGTATCTGCGGTTTCTCCTGATTGTGAAATGGCAATTACCACATCATTTTCATTCAAAACAGGATTGCGATAACGGAATTCCGAAGCATATTCTACCTCAACAGGAATACGTGCCAAGTCTTCAAATAAATATTCTCCAACTAAGCCAGAATGCCAAGAAGTACCACAAGCAACGATAATGATTCGACTAGCGTTGACCAATTTTTGCTCGTAATTTTTAATCCCTCCTAAACGTACATAACCCTCAGATGCATTAATTCGTCCACGCATACTGTCCGCAATAGACTTTGGCTGTTCGTGGATTTCTTTCAACATGAAATGATCATAACCACCTTTTTCCAACTGTTCTAAATTCCATTCTAATTCTTGTACAAAAGGTGTTTGTAGTTTATTGTCAATTGTTTTGATGGTCAAACCAGCCTCTAAATCAACAATAGCCAATTCCTCATCATTTAAATAAACAACATTCCTAGTATGTTCAATAATAGGAGTCGCATCAGAAGCAATAAAATACTCTTCCTTTCCAATACCAATGACTAGAGGGCTACTTTTTCTAGCAGCGATTAATTTAGTTTTGTCATTTTTAGCAGCGATTACAATAGCATAAGCCCCAACTACATTTTGAAGAGCTAATCTAACTGCCTCCTCTAATGGTACTTGTTCGACTTTTTGAACTTCTTCGATCAGGTGGATCAATACTTCCGTATCTGTTTCACTTTTGAACGTGTGTCCTCTTTTGACTAATGCTTCTTTTAATGCAGCATAATTTTCAATAATACCATTGTGAATAATAGCCAGACGACCTGTACTATCTGTATGTGGATGTGCATTGACATCATTAGGCGCACCATGTGTAGCCCAACGAGTATGTCCCATCCCGATATTTCCATCTTGGATTTTATCAGTAAGGAAGTTTTCTAATTCTTTTACCTTACCTTTTTTCTTATACACTCTTAAATCTCCATTAACTAGTGCAACTCCAGCACTATCATAACCACGATACTCTAAGCGTTTTAGACCGTTTAGTAAGATGGGTAGGGCTGCTTGTTTGCCAATATAACCTACTATTCCGCACATAGAATCTCAATTTAATTTAATAGATAAAAAATAATGTGCTAAATGATTGTATTTGATAGACTCTTTTTTCTAATGATTAACGCAAGGAGTTAATAACTAGAAATATCTATTGATAAATAAATGAAGGCAATCAAATGAAATGATTTAGTACCAAAATGAAGTAAAATATTTAAAGTAAAATAAAGAGTAGTAATAAATAAAAATGTAATGCTTTTGATATTTATAAGAAATGTTTTATGTATATACTTTTGTTTTTCTTTATTATAGCTTTACATTGATTTTAATTGCTTATGCGTTTAATTTTACTCCAAATATTGTAAAATGTTGCAATATGCCTAATGGCTTGCCCATTTTATCTTGGTGATTAATTGTTATGTGGTTGTTTTTGATAATAAGAAACAAGTAGAAAGACAGATATATAAATGAGGCTGGTTGCTTTTATTTATTCTAAGGTATAGCATTTTAAATAAATAAAATATTATTCAATGCTATGCCAACATAATTATGTATTTTAAACACTCCATTACGACCGATCAAAAATCAATCCGTCACGGGTGTATAAAGAATTCGTAATGTCATGGGGTGATCAGGATGATCAGGACCACCAAAAACACCTCGATAACCAGTATCCGATAAAGGATGTGGAAATAATAGACTATTTTGATTGTCAAAGGTTGTACCATCTGTCAATAATCCGTCCAATCTTCCTTGAAAATAAGAATTGATGGATTCGATATAGGAACTTCCTGTATAATTGAATCTATAGAGTAATTTGAGGTTTTCTCCTTCTCTTAAAATACTGTCTGTTGAAGCAGAGAGGTAAAAATGCCTATTGTCTAATACATCTGATCCATTTTCCTGCGTTCGTAGAATAATATTGGGTGGATAGGTCGCATTGGAATATCTTTCATTGTATTTTTCTAGTAGGGTCATTTCTAATTCCACCTTGTTGATGATCACTTCCTCCTTACCCAATTTTCCCAAATTAGGAATATCCAATGTCACCCCCAAAGCTCCCACAGATTGTACATAAAAGTATTCTTGGCTATTGGGGTAAGGATTTTGCAATGCTTGTCCGACAGCACTATTGCTATAATCTACATTATAATTAGCTGCAATAGCAGTAGTATCATTAACCCTTAAATGCAACACCTCTCCTCTTGTAGAATCATTGCGATAGTATAGACTTAGACGAGAACGAGCAGAATAGGGTCGTCTATTTAATGGATCATACACATTGAGGGCAACCATTACCTCACTCTCTGGATCTGCCTCCACATAAATACCTTTAAAGAAATCATTGAAGTTCGCAATTTGTAAGTTTGCTGTACCATTTTGATCTAGTATTTTCTGACCAAAATCATCATTTAATCTAATTCTTAGATGCGGTTCTGCTTCTACAATAGCAATAGAATCTACGCCATCAATTTCATCTATATATTGTTTGATAGGAACGCCAGCAGTAAGATTGTGTACAAAATCTGCTTTGGTGCCAATTGGTGTTTCATTGACTGCAAAGGTTTGACTCAATGGATAATTGACCTCACTCGACATTGGTTCTGTAAGCTCATATACATTAATTGAAGTTGAAGCAGTTGGATCACCATATAGCAAATTAGAATAGTTGAAAGTAAGTACAACTGAATCCAGCTGAGGGTTCACTCCAAAGCTAATATCATCTGCACTAAGCATCAATTGTGTATAAAAACCAGCAGTAGCTTTACCAAATATACTATCATTTAAAGCACCTAATAAAAAGCTCCTATCTGCACTATTCGTTTTTAAAGTATCAATATTTAGTGTATGTAATCTTAGGGCGAAGGTATCTTCTTCAACGTATAGGTATTCCTCATCATCAATGAATTCTGTACCAATAACTGTTGCATCATTGCAAGCATATAGCCCTGTTAATAAACAGAAGGCAGACAGCAGAAAACGGTGGAAAAATGTTTTTGTCACCAGTAAATGTGATTTAGGGTTTGGAAATAATGTAAAAACCTTTCGAGAAATACTTCTCGAAAGGTTTTTGACAATGACTTATTGCATCTTCTATCAACATAAATTAGGATATTGATTGACAGCTGAATGAACATTGTAAATCATTCAAGCTGATTCAGTATAACACTTACTTTGATAGATAGATTAATTGATCAATCTTAGCTAAGTCATTATTGACTTAACTGACTAATTGTAGTCATAGAGTGCTTAATCAATTCAATAAGTTGCATTTTTTCAGAAAAATGATCTTAATTGTAGTATAGATGACTATTCCTCAACTGTAGCCAATAACTGACTATAGAAATTACGATAAGCATCTAAATAACCATCCTCTGTAGGTTGAAAATCTAATACTGGTTTTTCTGTTTTTACATCAGCTATGGCAGTTGCTACATCTTCAGCTACATTTTCTGTTCCTGTAACAACAGCATCTGAATAGAAAATACCTCCTTTATGTAATGCTGTATTATTTAATTCACTAAAAGGTGCCAAATCTTCTGGTTTGACCTTTTTGATTTTTGCTTTTTGGTTGAAAATATCTCCTAGCGAATCTTCAAACTCATTAGGGTATACAGAGTAGATACTCTGTGCATTTTTGAATAAAGGATCGTTTTTGTAAGAAGTCTTGATGTATAACGGGATTAAGCTTGTCATCCAGCCATGACAGTGAATAATATCTGGTGACCAGCCCATTTTACGAATCGTTTCTAATACGCCTTTGCAGAAGAAAATCATTCGTTCTGGATTGTCTTTGTAAAATTTATCATTTGCATCTTTATAGACATGTTTGCGCTTGAAAAAGTCATCATTGTCTAAAAAGTAGACTTGGAGGCGTGCACCAGGAAGAGAGGCGACTTTAATGATTAAAGGAAAATCATCTTCATCAATGATAATGTTGATTCCTGATAATCGAACCACTTCATGAAGCCGATGTCTGCGTTCATTAATAGAGCCAAATTTAGGCATGAAAATCCGAATTTCCATCTTATTTTCTTGCAGATTTTGTGGTAGCTCTCTAGCAATTTTGGCAAGTTCTCCTAGACCTAAGTAAGGCTTCATTTCTTGTGCTACTATCGCAACTCGTTTTTTTTCGCTCATATAACCAAAGTTTACCGATGTTAAATGTTAGTTGATAATTGTAACTACGCTATACTAAATAATTAATTAAATAATAAAAATAAATAGTTAGTTTAGTTGATCGTTACATTTTGGGATTGCTTATCTAACAATGAACAAAAATAGTTTCCTTATACCTGACTATTAATAGTTATAGCTAATTGAAGTACTACTAAAAGCAATATAATTGAAGTAATGATGAACACCTGAAGTACCTATGTAAATCACCATTACAAAATGCTAATTTATAGACATATCCCATTTTAGAAACAAGCGGAAGATAAATGTATCAATCAAATGATACAATTATTTTTGACTGTCCCTTATAGCACAAAAATAGCTGTAACAATTATCTGCTGATAACTGGTTATAGCTATTGTTGTGTATAGTTTGAATAGAAAAATGAAAGATTAGTGAGTAGGTATGACTATTGTAAATGCCAAACCACTCATTTCAAAAGACAAAATTAGTGAAAAATTACGTGATTTCATAAGATTAACAAATTTATCAAAGTGTTGTGTCTTGGTTTTAGTAGGAAATAAAACCTTGCCTAATTAATTGATGAATAGATAAAAAGTGTAAAAAAAAGGGTAATTATGGATTTTTAGCATTACTTCCGCTATATTCGCACGAATTTTGGTCAATCTTTTGAAATAAATTTAGTAACAGTAAAAAATGTCTTCCTCATTTTGATTGATAAATTTCTCCCTATACTTCGTTAAAAAGCCTCGCCGATACCCTGCATCGCCTACGTTTTTTGCCTCGTCTAGGGATAAATTTCCCTAATCAAAATCGGGAACTTATTTTTCACTCGTTACTTACCAACACCACTAAATTTGTCAATTTATGTTGATTACCAAAACAGTTAAAGCCACCCAGATGGCAATTGCAGCGGCTAGAGCGGAAGGTAAAACGGTTGGCTTTGTTCCTACAATGGGAGCCTTACATGAAGGACATTTATCCTTAATTAAAAGAGCGAAAAGGCAAACAGAATTTACCGTTTGTAGTATTTTTGTGAATCCCACACAGTTTGATGATAAAGGAGACTTAAAACATTATCCTAGACCTATTGAGCGAGATCGTGCCTTATTGGAAAGTGTGGATTGTGATTTATTGTTTTTACCACCAGTAGAGGAAGTATATCCTAAAGATGCCATGAACGAAAAACTCAATTATGACTTCGGTTACATTGATCAACCTATGGAAGGGGAATTCCGAAAAGGGCATTTTGATGGGGTAGCGCAAGTGGTGAATCGCTTATTGGATATTGTGATTCCCGATCAATTATTTATGGGACAAAAGGATTACCAACAATTCCTCATCATCAAAAAACTGATTGAATTAACCAAGCGGCCGACTGAGTTGGTGCGCTGTGATATTGTTAGAGAAGCAGATGGTTTGGCGATGAGTTCCAGAAATGTACGGATGGCTCCTAAAGAGCGACAAAAAGCGGTTTGGTTGTCCAAAACTTTGAAAGAAACGAAGACTTTATTTGAGCAGGGTTATGCCATTCCTGATTTGGAAAAAAGAGCGATAACCCAACTTAATAGCATTGAAGGCATAAAAGTGGTTTATTTTGATATTGTAGATGCAGAAAACCTGAAAAAGGTGACCAAAAGAGTGGATGGACAACAATTAATCGCCTGTGTAGCCGTTTTTCTACATCCTGTTCGATTGATTGATAATATGCTTTTGAATTAATTAAGACTTGAAAATTAGATTGATGATCAGCCTTCAATTGTATTGTACCATTACTCAAAAAATATGAAAGAAAAAATAATCAACCTATTTAAATTTCTCTTTTTTCTGGGTTTGGGATTTTTATTGATCTGGTGGTCAGTCAAGGATTTAACAGATGCAGATGTCGCAGAGATTAAAAGTGCCTTTGCCAATGCTAATTACTGGTGGATTGGACTATCATTAGTCGCTGCAATGGCCAGTCACGTCAGTCGCTCCCTACGTTGGCAAATGATGTTGGAACCTGTGGCTAAAAAACCTAGTTTTGGGAATACTTTGAGTGCAGTAATGGTGAATTACCTCGCCAACCTCGCTTTTCCCCGACTAGGAGAAGCTATGAGATGTGGACTGATTCAAAGGTATGAAGGCATCCCATTTGAAAAATCCTTTGGTACTTTGATGGTAGAAAGATTAATTGACTTAATTATTTTATTATCATTAACCTTATTTATCTTTCTTACCCAATTTGAAGTGCTGGGTAATTTCCTAAGCGAGCGTTTTGGGATGGCTTTTAATGACAAAATAGCCGCTTTAACAGGAAATATCGCTTTCCTAATAGGTTTAGGTGTATTGGGAATATTAGGCGTAGCTTTAGTAGGCTACTTGATTTGGCGATTCAGAGAACAGCCATTTATTGCCAAAATCATTAACTTTGGAAAAGGCTTTATGGAGGGAATTTTGTCGGTGCGAAAGGTGAAAAATTTACCCCTATTCCTTTTCCATACCATTTTCATATGGGCTATGTATATTGCCATGACCTACCTCTGCTTTTATTCTATGGAAGCTACAGAAAATTTAGGCTTCTATGTCGGTATGGCAGTCTTTGTTTTTGGAGGATTTAGTATTTTAGCAACACAAGGAGGCATCGGAGCTTATCAACTCATTGTCCAAGCAGTATTGGTCTTATATGGTGTGGCAAGTAATCCAGCATTAGCTTTTGGCTGGTTAGTCTGGTCGGCACAAACGCTTTTAGTGCTTGTGGCTGGTTTTATTGCATTGGGTGCATTAAGTGTGATGAATAGGAAATAAAAAGGACTAATTACTAACATATATTACGTATAAATCAATAAAATGGCGGAAGGCATCAATCATATTGACCATATTTCCCAAAAAATACTTAGCAAAGAACAATTGCTGAACAAACTGAGTCTTTGGCGGTTTAAACAGCAAAAAATTGTCTTTACCAATGGCTGTTTTGATCTCCTACACCAAGGACATTTACAAGTATTAGCAATGGCTGCTGATCAAGGAAATATATTGATTGTAGGGGTCAATAGTGATGCCTCTGTAAAGCGATTAAAAGGCGAAAAGCGACCTATAAAAGACGAAGCAACAAGGGCAATTTTACTAGCAGCTTTGGAAATGGTCGATGGAGTCCTTATTTTTGAGGAAGATACACCTTATAACCTCATTCAACTTATTCAACCAGATGTCTTAGTCAAAGGAGGCGATTATGAAAAGGCGGATATTGTTGGTGCAGATATTGTGGAACAACGAGGAGGAGAGGTAGTGATTGTCCCATTATTAGAGGGAAAGTCTACTAGTCTAATCATTAAAAAACTAGAAGAAACAAAAGGAAATTAATAATAAATATAAAATCAATGAACTTTATACTAACAGAAGAACACCGCATGATTCAAGAAGCGGCAAGAGACTTTGCTCAAAATGAATGCAAACCTGGTGTTATTGAGCGAGACAATGAGCAAAAACATCCTACGGAATTGGTGAAAAAGATGGGGGAACTAGGTTTTTTAGGAATGATGGTTGATCCCAAATATGGTGGGGGAGGAATGGATACCATTTCTTATGTTTTAGCGATGGAAGAAATCTCTAAAGTTGATGCTTCTTGTTCGGTAATTATGTCGGTAAATAATTCTTTAGTATGCTGGGGAATTGAGACTTTTGGTACAGAGGAGCAAAAACAAAAATACCTCCCTCGTTTGGCAACTGGTGAAATCATCGGAGCTTTTTGCCTATCAGAGCCTGAAGCAGGTTCGGATGCAACACAGCAACAGACAACTGCGGAAGATATGGGCGATTATTACTTAGTAAACGGTACTAAGAATTGGATCACGAATGGCGGTCATGCTGGCGTTTACCTCGTCATTGCTCAAACAGATCGGGAAAAAAGACATAGAGGTATCAATGCTTTAATCATAGAAAGAGAATCAGAAGGTGTTGTCGTTGGTGCCAAAGAAGATAAAATGGGAATTCGAGGCTCAGACACACACTCGATTATGTTCAATGATGTTAAAGTACCTAAGGCCAATCGAATTGGTGAGGATGGTTTTGGCTTCAAATTCGCCATGAAAACCCTTGATGGTGGACGGATTGGTATTGCGGCACAAGCTTTGGGAATCGCTTCTGGTGCTTTTGAATTGGCAACAGCTTATTCTAAAGAAAGAAAGTCATTTGGCAAGCCAATTTCTGAACATCAAGCCATTCAATTCAAATTATCGGATATGGCAACGGAAATTGAAGCAGCTCGATTACTCTGCTTCAAAGCTGCTTATTTGAAGGATTTACATGTGCCTTATGGTAAAGCCGCAGCAATGGCGAAAGTCTTTGCTTCAGAGGTGGCGATGCGTACTTCTACCGAAGCGGTGCAGGTGCATGGTGGTTATGGCTTTGTCAAGGAATATCACGTAGAGCGGTTAATGCGAGATGCGAAGATTACCCAAATCTACGAGGGAACTTCTGAAATTCAGCGATTGGTCATTTCTCGGCATTTATTGAGGGGGACGAATTGATGGGGTAGAGGATAATAATATTGTAATTAAAATATGGACAAGCCGCCTAGTTGCTATTTTTTTGGTGAACTAAGCGGCTTGGTTTGTTTTATTGTTATTTATTTTATTCTTGTTTAATAATTTTATGATAAGATGTAGAAGAGTCAGATTTCAGGATAAGAAAATAGGTACCTGTAGCCAATTCCGAAATGTCTATAGTAGGGAGTTGTAAATCATGCAACAATTGTTTTCCTGATATATCAAATAGAGTAGCGGTGATATTTTTTTCAGTATTAGGTAAACCTCGAACGTGTATAAATGTAGAAGCAGGATTTGGATAAATATTGATATTAATGTCATTTATAAGCTGATTGCCTTCAATTGAAGTGCTTATACAAGCCTTAGCAACTTCAAAAGCACTATTACATTCAGCAAGGTTATTATTGATAATAATATCTTCGGCAATTAAATGATCAAATACACCACATATTGATTCAACATTACAGTAAGATAGAACAGGATTGCCAGAAACGAATACAGTACTAACATGTTCTGCTTCAATATTATCAAGTCCAGATAATGAGGTAAGCTGATCATTATATTCAATATAAATGTAACCACATAAAAAAGTTAGATTGGCAAGTTCTTTTATACTGGTGAGACTTGGACTTTCTGTGATATATAGACTTCCATATATTTCAGCTAACTGGTTGAGACCTGAAAAATTAACAAGTTTGGGATTGTCATATATATACAACTGATTTGGGAGAATAGTATTCTCTAAACCTATTGTTTTTAGGCTTTCTAAACCCCTAAAATTTTCTAGGGATTCATTATTAGTGATGCGAAAACCTCTTTTTAATATTTTTAAATTTTCTAGTCCTTCAAAATTAACTAAGGAACTATTTCCTGATACTACTAATTCTCCTTTTATACTTGTTACATTGTTTAGTCCTGCAAAATCCTTTAAGGCAGGATTACTCTCAATACGAACTTCATTGAAAGTAAGTCCATCTCTATCACATAATGTAGACAAGTTTTCTAGTCCTTCAAAGTTTTTAAAAGTGCGATTTCCAGTAACAAAAAAGTTGTATGCAATTTCTTCCAAACTTTCTAGCCCATTAAAGTCCTCTAGCAGACCATTCCCTTGAACTTCTAATTCTCTAATTGTCTGAAGACTACTCAAACCTTCAAAGTTTTGTAATACTTCATTGCCAGAAACTTCGAATCGACCACTAATTATTTCTAGTGACTCTAAGCCTTTAAAATTGCGAAGTACTTTATTTCCGCTTATGGAAAAATGCTCCACTTCAGTTAAGTTATCTAAGCCTTCACAGTTCTTCAAAGCTTTATTACCAGCCAACTCAAATTCTTCAACTTTCGCTAAGCCATTTAAACCATTTAGGCTGGTTAATGCATCATTGTCACGAATTTGTATTTTGCCCTTGATTTCTCTTAATTTTTCTAAGCCAACTAGATTGTTTAATTCTTTGTTGTATCTGATGGTTAAATTACCATTAATCACCTCAATTTGATCTAAGCCTTTTAAGTTTTGAATTGCTTTGTCACTTGTGTTTGAACCAATACTTAAATTGGCGTTTAGCTCGGTACAAGAGCCACAAAAACTTTTGAATTGATCAACCTCTTCTTGTGATGTCAAATGGATATCTTGTGCTTTTAGGGTGCTCATCGAACAAAAAAGACAATGAATGATTAGGGCAAATAAAAGGTAACAGGTTTTTGTTTGTTTTGGTTTCATGATAAATTTGTATAAGGGTTAAATAAAATGTAAAGTGAATAAAATGGATGATTGGTTATGCAATAAAATAAGCTTTTTTATCGTAAAAAGGTTTTTGAAAACCAATTATTTTTTATTGTTGATGGTTTAGTAGAATGTCAAAAATATGATTTGAATGAGGAGTAAAAGATGTTTTATAGATTTGTTTTTTTATTGGGGATTAAACTATTTATTTTTTCAATTGTTGCTTCAATTCTTCAATCAATCTTTGTTGTGCTGCCAATTGTTCATTTTGTTTTTTTAGATCTCTTTTTAGATCGATAACTTCTTCGTTTAGTGCTTCATTATTTCCTTGTTAGGAAAATCCTCTATAAAATTCAGATATAGGATAACCTTCTTCTAAATAATCAAATAAGTTCTTTATAGGTACTCGTGTTCCCATAAAAATAGGTGTTTCTCCTAATATTTCTTGATCTATATTGATTAGTTTTTCCATAATTTGACTTTTATTACAAATATAGAGGTTTACTAATAAAAAACCAACCACTAAACCTACTCCACAAAGACCTCCCCAACAAAAACCTCCTCCCCTGCAAAATCCCCCTCCAAAACCAAAGCCACAAAATACACCCCAGTCTCCCAATCACCCACATCAATCGTAGAAAGCCCAGCTTTAGAGCTATAATACAATTGCCCCAAGGTATTATAAATTTTAATCTCCTTGACCCCTAAATCCGAAGGATAATCCAAATGAATAAAACTGCTACTAGGATTAGGATATAGCTGAATGTCATTAGCCTCCATCCAACCTGTTTCTCCTAGGCCAATAGCCGTTTCTCGAATGGCAAACATCCAAATATCATCCGCCCCATGCATGGCTGTAGTAGTGGTTTTTCCGCCAACATCACCATCCCTAGAATCCGAATAACCCACCACAATCAATTCCCCCGAATCTCGCAATAATAAGTCATGACCAAAATCCCATTGCGTACCACCCCAATCCTCCGTATAAATGACCTCACCACTATTCTCATGCAATTTCACCGTAAACACATCATACAAAGTACGAGGCGGATTAATAGGCGGATCTAAACCGACTCCCAAAGCCATAATATGCCCATCATGCGTCCATTCCAAAGCATAACTTTGATCTGGTTCAGTCGTACCAAAAGTATGCTGCCACAAAATTTCCCCAGCCGCATTAATCTGAATGATCCACCAATCATCTCCCCCAATATTGGTCGCTACATCTCCATCCGAAGATAAAATATCCCCGATAATGGTCATTCTACCATCCTCATGTAGGAGTAGATCCGTTGCAATATCTGGTCTAGTACCACCAAAGCTAAAATCCTTTTTTAGGCTACCATCATAAGGGTTGATTTGCGTAATCCAATAATCCTTGCTGCCAATATTTTTACTCACCTCCCCATCCTCAGAAGAACTCATGCCAGCAGCAATGATTAAATCTCTAGTAGCATCATAAGTCAACGCCCTTGCTTGCTCATTACTAGTACCTCCATAAGTTTGCTGCCAAATAATTTCCCCAATCTCACTATTCAAAGTCAATAACCATTGGTCGTCTCGCCCATGTCCACTAGTAACTGTTCCTGTTTCTGAATCTGTGAAGCCAGCCAGCGCAAAAAGCTGATCTTTGATAGGACTTATGTCATAAATCACATCATCCCCATCTCCGCCCCAATGCTCGAACCACAATACTTCACCCGATGCATTAAAAGCCGCAGTCCAAGCATCCACCTGACCTTGATGCTGAATGTGAAGTGTATCCATATGTATATCACCCGAAAGCACATTTGTCCAATGAATAGTAATCGTATCCTTATAGGGCGGAGGAAGATAGCCATCCCCTGTATACTGACTAATCCCAGCAACAATAAAACCGCCATAATCAGTAGGCGCAATAGTATAGATCGTTTCAGAGCTGGCACCACCAATGGTAATTTCAGTAATCAATTGATGTGTTTCATCCAATATTAAAATAAGCCCATCATAACTAGCTATACCTGGACCTTCCGAAATCGTACCGACAGTTACCAAATGACCATTATTTAGTTCACAAAGATCCTGTAATTCCTCATCTCTGAGATCTCCATAAACAAATTGCCAGTCAATATATGGCACTTGGGCAAGAACAGTAGAAGGTAATAAAATCAATAAACACCAAAAAGGAAGAAAATAATTTTTTGATTCTGAAAAACTTGTAATAATATTGCGAAGAATTATTGGCATATTGTTGAATTAATGAATGATATACGATTAAGTAAAGTAAAAATCATAAATATATGTTCTCTCAAGACCAACAAAATAGTCTACTACAACAAACAAAAGAATTGTTGAAAAATAGTCAATTAAAGGCAATTGAAAAAGCAGAAGCCGAAAATATATTGCCCCAATTGCGACAAGTACTCAATTTTCATGATTGGTTGTACTATGTATTATCCGAACCACAAATAGAAGACATAGATTATGACTATTTGTTCGATGCCTTGAAAATCAGTGAGGAACGATTCCCTGAATTGATTTCCCCCGATTCTCCAACGCAGCGAGTCGCTAGAGGATTGTCTGAGGATTTTCCTACCGTATCACATTTGGTACCAATGCTTTCCCTACAAAAAGCCTACAATAATGAGGATTTGAGAGATTGGGAAACCTCTATTAAAAAGCTTATCCAACAAGAAGAGGTGGAATATGCCATAGAACCTAAATACGATGGGGCAAGCCTATCTTTGATCTATGAAAATGATTTCTTAGTCAGAGGAGCTACTAGAGGAAATGGAACCACAGGAGACGATATTACCAATAACGTCAAAACCATCCCTACCGTACCTTTATCCGCCCCTTTCTCCAAATATGGCATTCACCGCATCGAAGTAAGAGGTGAAGTGGTCATTAGCAAGCAGAAGTTTGAGCAAATGAATAAGGAAAAGGAGGCAGCAGGAGAAAAACTATACTCCAATTCGAGAAATACCGCTTCGGGAGCCTTGCGGCAGAAGGATTCTAGTAAGGTAATGGATAAAAAATTAGAAGCCTTTGTGTATCAGGTTGGTGTGGCGATGAATGAAGCAGGAAATGACCTAGCCAAACAAGTTGTTTCTCATAGTAAAGGTGTACAAATGTTGTATGATCTAGGATTTAAAACACCTTATAAGGATGAAAAAGAGGATAATCACATTTGTCAAAGTATGGATGAGGTGATTGCTTTTTGTGATCGACTAAGAGAAACAAGAGATGATTATGATTATGAAATAGATGGAATTGTCATTAAAATTAACTCCCTAGAACTCCAAGAATTATGTGGGGCTACATCCCATCATCCACGCTGGGCAATTGCGCTTAAATTTGATGCTCGCCAAGCAGTAACCACTCTAGAAAATGTAGAATTTCAAGTGGGACGAACGGGTGCAATTACCCCAGTAGCCAAACTCGCAACCGTCAATTTAGCAGGAGCAAATATTTCCAATGCTTCTTTACATAATGAGGAATTTATTAAAGAAAAAGATTTACATATTGGCGATCAGGTGATTGTAGAAAGGGCAGGAGATGTGATTCCTTATATTGTGCAAGTGATCCCTGAAAAGCGAGATGGTTCTCAAGTGCCTGTTACCTTCCCTGAAAATTGTCCTTCCTGTCAAGAAAAAGTCGAGAAAACGGAAGGGGAAGCGGTTTGGCGTTGTGTCAATACCGATTGCCCAGCCCAAGTCGAAGAACGTTTGATTCACTACGTCTCCAAAGGGGCAATGGATATTCGAGGACTAGGTAGAGATATTATCAAACGCTTTTTCAAGGATGGTTTTATCCAACGCATACCAGATATTTATCACCTAGATTATGCAAAGATTCAAGAACTAGAAGGATGGGGAGAAAGATCGGTTGCCAAGCTCAAAGAAAGCATAGAAGCTTCTAAAGATCAACCTTTATCAAAATTAATTATAGGTTTGGGGATTCGTGAGGTGGGTAGAGGAACAGCAAGAAACCTCCTCGAAGCCATTCAATCCCTAGAAGAATTACAAAACTGGACGGTAGAGCAATTAATCGAATTACCAGACATCGGCCCTAAAGTAGCTGCCAATATTGTCGAATTTTTCCAAAATGAAAAGAGCCAACAATTATTGGCAGACTTGAAAGCGGCAGGGGTCAATATGAAAAAGCGAGCCGTGGATCAACCAAAGCTAGATAGCAATCTCCTAGCGGGTAAAACCTTTTTATTTACTGGTACTTTACAACAATTTACCCGAAATGATGCCAAAAAAATGGTGGAGTCAAATGGGGGAAAAATATTGAGTGCCGTCAGTAAAAAGTTGAATTACCTTGTTGTAGGAGAAAAAGCAGGCTCGAAATTAAAGAAGGCAGAGAAAATTGAAACTGTTAGTATCCTA
This sequence comes from Bacteroidota bacterium, assembly GCA_020628015.1. Classification (GTDB taxonomy): domain Bacteria; phylum Bacteroidota; class Bacteroidia; order Chitinophagales; family UBA2359; genus JAHDFT01. The sequence goes on along the minus strand of JAHDFT010000043.1, from coordinate 58 downwards.
ACTGAGGAGGAATTTCTAGCAATGGTGAATCCTGCTACTTAACTTACCGCACAAAAGA
>JAHDFT010000527.1 GCA_020628015.1 Bacteroidota bacterium | reverse complement strand
TGGTAATAATAGTGGTGGTAATTATGATTTGGAACTAGTTGGTTTTGAATTGCCAAGTAATGCAGCTATGGGTGATCAGGTCTTGTTTAGTGGGACTATACGGAATAATGGACCTGCTACTTATGTAGGAAGTGTCTCTGAAATTTCTTTGGCGGTTAATGGGGAATATGGTATTGCAGATATTGCATTTGAACATCAACCTAATATAACTCAACTACAGGTTAATGAAGAACTTACTGTCACAATGCAGATGCAAGTGAGTAATGACCTATTTAGAACAGCAAATCAAAATATCATTATTATTTGGCCAACATCTATTGAAGATCCTACGATTGAAGGAGAGGATCTTGATGCTACTAATAATGTTTTAAAGCGAGATATTTATGTGGATTAGTATTAGGAACAGTCAAAAAAACGACATCTAGTTGTTTAATTTGCTGCTATACTTCGTTAAAAAGCCTCGAGGATGCTCGCATCGCCTACGTTTTTTGCCTCGTCTAGCCACAAATTAACCGAACAAACATGCCTAATTTATTTTTTGCTTGTTACTAATCCAAACTGTAAACTTATTTTTCACTTGTTCCTAAGTAAAGAAAGATAAGTTGAGTGTAGGTGTGGCGAAGGTCTTTTATTATTGTTTTTAGTATATACTAACGATTATGTAAACGCCAAGATACACCTGCATCAACAAAAAAGCCATTACTCCCCTTGGTTTCTATTTTTTCGATGCCAGCAGAAAGGTCTAATTGTAAATCATTATTAATAAGATAAGAAAGCCCTGTATCTATATTGAATGTAATATTTTTTCTGTATAGATTTGTTCCTACATTATCGGTTAAAAAGTTACCATAGAACTCTATAAAGGTTCCTATTTTATCAGAAATAGAAAAGGAGTTATTAATGACATACAAACCATCAGGCGAAGTTTCATTTCCATTCCAAGTGAGTCCCCAATTGGTGACTAGATTATAGCCTGGAGCCAAAGTACTTTTTGTCAATACCAATAATCGTCCACCTAGATGTTGTGGACGAAAATCTTTACTTTGGGCATTAAAGAAAATGCGATATTGTATACCCAAACCTGGAATGGGACCCTTATTGTCAATTACATGAAAACGAACTCCAAATTGAGTGGTATAAATGCCTGCCTTTTTTAAAGACTCACTTGTATTACTATAATCTGTTCGATGACTTTTCCAGCCCGTTACACCACTAATTTCAAATTGCTCGGTCAATCCATAACGCAAAACGATGGGCTGAGTTAAGACTTGTGTGCTACTCAGTTCATTAGAGCAAGTACTAAATGTTAGCCCTGTTTGTACTTGAAAGACATTTTTACCAAGTGCATACATTCCCGCAGCTTGCCCAGGTCGTCCTGTTCGGATAGATTCACCAAATTGGGCTAATAGACTTTGAGATAAGGCAACTAAAAGAAGGGTAAAGCATATTTTTTTCATGGAATAAGTTTTTTGTTAAAAATTAGCTTGTAAAACGGTGAGTAAAGTCTAATGATTTAATTTAATTTAGGCAGGGTGCAAAATAGGTATGAACTTATGTTTTCTTGATCAATTGAGACATAGGAATATCTAAGAGATACGATTTTTGTATCCGCTAACCAATAAACTCAGAGTGGAGTAGAGCTGAAAATTGCACAATCAGTTATTATTGATCCTTTTTTCAATAAAAAACAGCGATTTCGTCGAGTGATTTGCGTTTTAAGTCTGGGACTTGTGCATCCTGAGTAGGATAACCGACAGGAATTAATAAAAATGGTTTCTCGTTATTAGGTCTTTCGAGTATTTTGTGTAGAAAGTTGAGTGGACTAGGGGTATGTGTTAAAGCAATAAGACCAGCGTTATGAATGGCGGCTAGTAAGAAACCAGCAGCAATGCCTACTGATTCTTGTACATAATAATTGTTTTTTTTACCTCCTTCTTTATCAATATCATATATTTTTCTAAATAGGACAATGAGCCAAGGAGCTGTTTCCAAAAAGGGTTTATTCCAGTCTGTTGCGAAGGGGCGCAAATCCTCCAGCCATTCGTCAGACATGCGACCGTGATAATTGGTATATTCCTCTTTTTCGGCTGCTTTGCGAATTTGTGATTTAAGCTCTGGATTACCTATGACACAAAAAGTCCAAGGTTGTTTATGTGCGCCAGAAGGTGCAGTAGAAGCGGTCAAAATAATGTTTTCAATAACTTCTTTAGGCACTTTCTGATCAGAAAAATGCCGAACAGTACGCCTTTTATCCATCCATTCATAATAGGTTTGACTTTGAACGATCATTTCTTCTGGACTAACTGTTGGACGTGTATATGGAATAAATGGGATTTCCTTTTGCATAAACAATGATTTGAAAAGTAGTGATTTTTATAGGTAATCTACTAGCTGATATAATAATGAAGGTTTAATAGTAGGCTATCATCCACAATTACCCATAGTCATCAAAAAACCAAATATAATTGTTTTAAGTTTATTTTTAAGATTTACTATTGAATTATTTTAGAGAAAATAATATAGAGATTTTATTTTGTATGTGTTATTCCCCTGAATCTTCTTCTTTAGGTGGAGTATTTTTCCATCTCCCTGCCTTCTTTAGAGCTTGTGCCAGAATCCATTCTATTTGACCATTATTACTTCTAAATTCATCTGCTGCCCATTTTTCGATGGATTTAAACATTTCTGGGTCTAGGCGTAGTGGAAATACCTTTTTTTTCTTTGCCATGATTTTTAATCTAGAATTTATAAAGCTTTTATACATGGAGAAACAGTATCAAGATAAAATATCTCTAGTTCTAAGATATTTGGGGGTGAGTTTATAATTGGGATGATATATCTTGT
>JAHDFT010000526.1 GCA_020628015.1 Bacteroidota bacterium | reverse complement strand
TAAGTTCTTCCTTCTGTTCCATGAGTTTTTCCTCTTTCTCAATAAGTTTTCCCTCTATTTCTGTAAGTTCTTCCTTCTGTTCCATGAGTTTTTCCTCTTTCTCAATAAGTTCTTCCTCTTTCTCAATAAGCTTTCCCTCTATTTCAGTAAGTTCTTCTAATGCTTTCTGATGTCGTTTCATTTCCCCTAAAAGACTACCTACTTTAGCCAACTCCATTTCATAGGCCATACGTTGTTCTTGTGTGAGGGTCTTTAAACTCAATTCTTTGAGGGCTTTTTGCATCCATTCTTCCATTTCTACAAATTCTGGAAGTGGATCACTAGTAGTTGCTGTATGTGTATATTTCATGAGGTATAATAATTTATCTAATTCAGTTTCCAATTCTGATTCTTTCTTATTCCACTTACCTAACTCTACAGTAATATACGTAATTTGGTCATCAAAAATTTCACCATGCTGATTTCGCAGGCAACAAATTTGGTGAAACTCCTTAGATTTATCCCGTTTTCCGCCCAAAAAAGAGATCATATACATCTTTTTGAGATCATCAAAACGATAATCACCCCTTTTTATTAAGGTATTATAACGATGAAAAGCATAGAATTTTACTCGATGAATAAAATGAGTAAAATTGGTCAATTGCATTTCTACCACATAATTTCGACCTTGTTCATCAGTGCAGGTGACATCAAAAAATCCTCCTCTACTATCTTTTGTGAGGGGTAATGCCTCTGTATTTTCGATGACTACTTCCTTAATAGGTACATCAGATTGAATCAATATCTGTATGGTTTTTCGTAAAAAGGTAGTGTCATTTAAATTACCAAAAATTGCTTTAAATCCCAAATCTGTCAACATGGAAATAAAACGTTTTGGAGGATCAGTTGGGGTTTTTGATTGGCTTATTTTAGTCATTATAATTGGGTTTTATAGAAATAGTTTTTTTAATAACTTGACTCATTTCTACTAATGGAATAATGTAAGAAAAATTAGATTACAAAATTAAAAGAAAAAATCTAATATTTTAGTATTTTTTTAATTTTGTTAGTTATTGTTTTGTCTTGTAGTCTGGACTTGCTAGTTCTGTATATTTTTTTGCCTAAAATCCTCCATTAATTATTTTGTCTTGATAATTTTAAGGGCATTATAAATTGTAAATCAACACTCCTATAACAAAAACAAACAAATATGCACCAAATCTTACAAACTTTATGCTCATTATCATTAGTCCTGATTAGTCTGTTATTTCTCAATTGCGAGGAAGTTGATCCTGATACGATTCCCGACGGAATAGGTAAAGTCGTCTTTTTTAATGGCGAGATTTATACCGTAAATCCAGATCAACCCTGGGCGGAGGCGGTTTATATTAGAAATGGGGAAATTAAATATGTTGGAGATACAGAAACGGCGCAAAATAAGGCTGGGAACAATGCCCAAGAGATTGATTTGAAAGGAGCTTTTATGATGCCTGGTATTCATGATGTGCATTTACATCCCCTAGAAGCAGCCACTAATAATTTCCAGTTTATTGTGGATGACCGAATTGAAGATCCTGAAGATTATGCTTGGGATATAGAGGATGCGATAGCGAAAAATCCTGGTAATGGCTGGTTATTGGGCTGGGGACATTGGATAGATGTGCCTTTATCGGCTACTCGATCACCCAAGTCCATTATTGATGATGTCTCGGCTAATCGTCCTATAGCGATTATGGAACAAACTTCACATTCGATATGGTGTAATTCCAAGGCTTTGGAATTGATGGGGGTGGATAAAAATACACCCAATCCGCCTGGTGGGATTATTATGCGAGATGACAATGGGGAAGCCAATGGTTTATTGATTGACAATGCAGGGAATTTGCTCCTAGATATTGCTTTGGCTCCAACGCCAGAAAGGGCGCAGAATGACTATAAAGGCTTAACCGAAGTTGCCCTTCCCGAACTCGCTCAATACGGGATTACCTCCGTTTGTGATGCCCGAACCTATTGGAAACGAGAGCATCATTTGACTTGGCAAAAAGTAGCTAATGAGGGAAAACTGACGGCTAGGGTGAATCTAGGGCTTTGGGCTTATCCTGATGAAGCAGATAATAGCCAAATTGCCATGTTGCGATCTTTGTATAGCAATGACCCCAATAGTTTGCTTAAAATCAACCAAATCAAGCTTTATTGTGATGGCATTATTCACAATTCCACCTCTGCCATGCACGATGATTATTTGGTGGATTATTTTGATTTACCTAGCAATAATGGCTTAAACTATTTTACCGAAGAAAGAATTGCTCAATACATTAGTGCCTTAGAAGGAACAGGCTTTGATTTTCACATTCATACGATTGGTAATAGAGGCGTACATGAAGCCCTTAATGCGATTGAGCAGGCAGGTAGCACAAAAGGCAGGCATCGTCTAACCCATGTAGAATACGTTGACCCTTCCGATTTCAGTCGATTTGCCCAACTCAATGTGACCGCAGATGCCCAAGTTGCAGGAGATTTTACCCAACCTCCCTACTGGCATGATAATGACTATCTTATTGGTTCCTCCTTAAATGAAAACAATATCCCCATTAAAAGCCTCCATAATGCTGGTGCAAGGGTGACTTTGAGTAGTGATTGGGATGTGAGTGAATTGAATCCTTTTGTGGGCTTGGAGAATGCAGTTACTAGGAGTCCGCAGGAATTGACCTTAGAGGAGGCGGTGAAGGCTTATACGATTAATGCGGCTTATGTGATGCGACAGGAGGATCAGGTGGGGTCTATTGAGGTGGGTAAAGAGGCGGATTTTATTATTTTGGATCGCAATATTTTTGATATTGCCCCTAATCGGATTAGTCGGACGAGGGT
>JAHDFT010000525.1 GCA_020628015.1 Bacteroidota bacterium | reverse complement strand
TAAATTTATCAATCAAAATGGTACAATTATTTTTTGACTGTTCCTTATGTGTTAGATTTATTTCTGTTTCATTACTACAGCTCAAGCAATTTTGTTCCATTACTTATTGTCCACCTCATCTATACAAGCCAATAAAATAGCACAGACCTTTTTAATCTCCGCTTCAGTTATAATCAAAGGAGGAGCGATGCGTAAACAATGATCAGCAAATAAAAACCAATCTGTTAGTATCCCTTTAGTAGCACACAGATCAACTACTGCCTGATTGAGTTGTGCATTTTCAAAATGAATCGCCATTAATAAACCCATTGACTGAATGGAATGAATCAATGGATGTTGCAACAATTCATGAAATAATGCTTCTTTTGCCTTTACCTCAGTAATATAATTCGTCTCCATTAAGGTTTGAATGGTAGCAATGGCTGCCGCACAACAAACGGGATGCCCTCCAAAAGTGGTAATGTGTCCAAGGTAGGGATTATTGGTAAAAGTCTGCATGACTTCCCGATTCGCTACAAAAGCCCCAATCGGCATTCCACCTCCCATTCCTTTTGCCAAGAGTAAAATATCTGGCACAATATCAAATTGCTCAAAAGCAAAAAAGCTACCTGTCCGCCCAAAACCTGTCTGGATTTCATCTAGGATTAATAAAGCTCCTACCTCTGTACATCTTTTTCTCAATACTTGGATAAATTGGCGATTAGGGACGGTTACTCCACTTTCTGCTTGTATGGGTTCTGCGATTACACAAGCCGTTCTTGTAGTAATTTGGGCTAATCCCTCGATTTGATTATAGGGAAGATGTCGCACATCGGGTAAAAGTGGTCGATAAGCCTGCCGAAAATATTCATCCCCAATCAAGCTCAAAGCACCGTGTGTACTACCGTGATAAGAATTTTGAAAACCGATCATTTCTGTTCGTCCTGTATAGCGTTTGGCCAATTTCAAAGCCCCTTCTGCTGCTTCCGCTCCCGAATTCACCAAATAGACATTATCTAATTGTGCAGGCAGCAAACTACACAACAATTGACTCAGTTTCACCTGTGGATAATGCACATACTCTCCATACACCATCAAATGCATATATTTAGCGACCTGCTGCTGAACCGCTGCTACAACTCTAGGATGACAATGCCCTAAATTACTCACACTAATCCCAGCAATAAGGTCAATATATTCCTTGCCTTCAGGATCATAAAGGTAAACCCCTTCTGCCCGTTCAATTTCTAGCATAAATGGTTCATCACTTGTTTGTGCTACATGTCTTAGAAATAATTGTCTATTGGTTAGCATAATACAGTTTTGTAAAGATTTCTGCTCAATATATCACAGTATTGGATCATTTTTTAATCTTTCCCATTATTTCAAAGAAAAAATCCTACGATACAAAGTATAATCACCTCCAATATCTGACTTATAATCTAGTTGATCCTCTATGCCTGATTGTGGTCTGAAATAGGTTGCAACGGGTAAGTAACCGATTACAAGCCCCATGCCACCACAAATATAACTTCCACCATCACCTCCCTTCAGAAAACAAGCATCATCATTGACAACTTCATATTTATAAGGATCATAAGCCATACTCAAACCAAAGTGATTCGGTTCTTCTAATGTATAAGGTTTATCATCTAATTGTCCACCAGTAAAGTGCTTTAATTTCATCGTATAATCAAAACTATCTCCCCAACGAAATAGCGTTCTACTTCCACCACCACAAAGATATTCCCATTGATCTTCATTAGGTAAATCAAAGCCTTCACGCTGTGTTTGTTGAATCAATTTATCATAGGTTAATGATTGATAAGCATAACTAAGCATTTCTCCCTCAACTCTTCTAATACTAATGCGTTTGTGAACAGTTAAACTGCCATAATTTTGACTTCTAAACTCCTCAATATGTTTCTGATAGGGAGCTAAAATCTTGCTATCATGAGCTACCTGATACCAGCCAATTTCATTTAACTTACGTTCTACTAACATTGGTCCAATTGTAACCTCTCGTACTGGAGACATTGATGACTTCAAAAATCCATCTATGTCTTCCACATCATATTCTGCTAAACATTCAACCATTTCTTGTTGGGTATCCCTATCCATTCCTTCCACAAAATCAGTCCAACCTAGCACAACTGTATCCCCTGGCACAAAAACAAATTCCCTCCCTTGACAAATATATATGGCTGTATTGGTCTGTTTACCAAATCTTTCAAAAGTTGCCAAACGATCAAACGAAAACTGAGGATAATTAACAATAATCTCTCTCAATAATTCCTCCTGTTTTATGGGTGTAAGTTGATCATAATGTACACTATAAAAGAGCTTTTTATCCTGCATAATTTATAAAAATTTAGCCCATCAATTAAAATAAGTATTTGATCTTACTTAAAATCAAATTAAGAAACACAAATATAACAAAAAATTAGCTAAAAACTAATTTGGTTAACAATAAAAATCACAAACCCAAATCCCATTTATACTAAAAAAACATTTGGATAAACCTTCCAATTAGCCTATCTTTGCTCTTGTTATGTTCTTGAAAATGAACAGTATCCATTATAACTAACGAACCCTTATTTCCATCATAATATACCCAATACCATTACCAATATGCATCACCAAAAAGACAAGCTGACTACTCAAAATAAAGTCACTCAACAAAAAACCAATAACTTCTTTGGAGGTGGGACCTTTTTTTCACCAAGTATTCAAAAAAAGGAAGCTACTGATGACCTTGGAGCTAAAGAGGAAACGAGTGATCCAACGACTCAATTAAAAGAAAAATCCTTCGCTGCTGGCGGAGATGCTAGTCCTAATGAGGGTGGAGCAGGAAATAATAACAATTCTGCTACTCCATTAGTACCTTACCAATTTAGA
>JAHDFT010000042.1:12558-18171 GCA_020628015.1 Bacteroidota bacterium | reverse complement strand
TCTTTCTTCACAATATCTTTCTTCACAATATCCTTCTTCACAATATCCTTCTTCACGATATCCTTCTTCACAGAAGCAGGTTTCTTAACGATATCTTTCTTCACAGAAGCAGGTTTCTTCTTTCCACTTCCTTGCTGTTTTTTAGGACTCATAAAGGCAAACATTCTTCTACCCTCCATTTTGGGTAATTGATCCAAAGTACCGAATTCCTCTAACCGTTGAGCAAAACGTAACAATAAAAGTTCTCCACGTTCTTTAAAAACAATAGAACGCCCACGAAACTGAACTACAGCCTTTACTTTCGCTCCTTCCTGAAGAAAACGCTCTGCATGTCTAGCTTTGAATTCGAAGTCATGGTCGTCTGTATTGGGTCCAAAACGAATTTCTTTAATGACGGTCTTAACAGCTTTCGCTTTAATTTCCTTCATTTTTCGTTTCTTCTCATACAAAAACTTACTGTAATCAATGATTCTACAAACAGGAGGTTTCCCTTGCGGAGCAATTTCTACTAAGTCCAATTCTTTCTTTTGAGCAAGTTGTAAGGCTTTTCGGGTAGGATAAATTCCTGGTTCAACATTATCCCCTACTAGCCTTATTTCTGGGACTCTGATTTGATGGTTAATTCTGAAACGAGGTTCATCAGATTTGCGATCATTATGCGATTTCTTTCTGTGTCTGGCCAAATTTAATTTTTTAGTTAAATAAAAGAATAAATGAATACTAAGTGACCTTTTTTGTAATTCAAAAGATATATAGCCACTACATCTTTTGTACTAAAAAGGCGATTTATAATAAAATGTCTAATTTTTAATTATCAAATGTCTCATTTTATCATTGCTGTTGAGTAACATCTAATAATTACTATAAATTAAACCTATTATCTTGACTTTTACAAATAAAAAAGGTTGAATTATTTAAAAAAGTGAATAATTTTTTCTTATCAGAAGTAGATTGACTATTATTCCATTATGAATGACAATATACTTCCATTAAAATCAAGCTATAAGTAAGTAAAAATAGTAGAAAATGTGTAGGTAAATGAGTACTCATATACCTACACATCTTAGTGATGGAACAGAAATAAATTCGGCCATATTCCTTATTATTTCGCCTAATACTGCGTTGCAAAAATATTACGTACATTCCATGTATGCGCTATTTTTGCGCCTTGTCTTAGGCTAAATAATTAGCAGAATATTTTGGCCTAATTTATTTCTAATCCATCACTTATTATACCTAATTGTGTTATAGTGCTTACATTTCTGCCGCCATCATTTCTAATAAGGCATCAACAGCAACAGAACCTCTATCTCCCTCCCCATGACGACGCACAGCCACTTCTTGATTGGTCACTTCCTTCTCTCCTACTACCAATTGGTAAGGCACCTTTTGTACAGAAGCATCTCGGATTTTACGTCCAATCTTTTCATTTCGTATATCAACTGTAGAGCGGTAATTGTGTTGTTTTAATCGCTCATTAATTTCATTCGCATAAGGAATGAACTTTTCACTAATCGGCAATACAACCGCCTGATCAGGAGCCAACCATAGTGGGAAATTACCTGCTGTATTTTCAATCAATACAGAAATGAAACGCTCCATAGAGCCAAATGGTGCCCGATGAATCATAACTGGTCGATGTTTTTGATTATCCGCACCGACATACTCTAGTTCAAAACGCTCTGGTAAATTGTAATCTACTTGGATTGTACCCAGTTGCCAAGAACGATTCAGCGCATCTTTCACCATAAAATCTAGCTTTGGCCCATAAAAAGCCGCTTCGCCGTATTCTATAACTGTCTTCAAGCCTTTATCCTCAGCTGCTTGGATAATCGCCTGTTCTGCTTTTTCCCAATTTTCATCCGATCCAATATACTTGGAGCGATCTTCTTGATCTCGTAGCGAAATTTGTGCCGTAAATTCTCCAAATCCTAATCTGGTAAAAACCAACATGACCAAATCAATTACCTTTTTAAATTCCTCCAACAACTGATCTGGCATACAGAAAATATGGGCATCATCCTGAGTAAATCCTCTTACACGTAGTAAACCATTTAATTCACCACTTTGTTCATAACGATAAACCGTCCCAAATTCTGCTAATCGCTTAGGCAATTCTCTATAAGACCATAAACTTGTCTTAAAAATCTCACAGTGATGTGGACAGTTCATCGGTTTAAGCAAATAGACTTCTCCTTTTTTTGGTGTCTGAATGGGTTGGAAAGAATCTTCTCCATACTTCGCAAAGTGGCCAGAAGTGATGTATAAATCTTGCTTGCCAATATGTGGAGTCATAACCATTTCATAGCCCTGTTTGCGTTGTTCCTCCATCAAGAAATCCTGCAATATTTGGCGCAATTTCGTTCCTTTAGGTAACCATAGTGGTAAACCAGCACCTACTTTCTCTGAGAAAGCAAATAATTTGAGCTGGGCACCTAGCTTTCGGTGGTCTCGTTTCTTGGCTTCCTCCACCAAACGATTGTACTCCTCTAGTTCAGAAGCTTTAGGGAAACTGATACCATATACCCTTGTCAATTGATTGCGTTTTTCATCGCCTCGCCAATAAGCACCTGCAACATTGGTCAATTTCACCGCCTTCACCAAACCTGTATGCGGAATATGTGGTCCTTTACAAAGATCGGTAAAACCTCCTTGCTTATAGAAAGTAATATCCCCATCTTCTAAACCACTAATCAACTCTGTTTTATATTCATTGCCCAACTGCTCATAATGTGCTAAGGCATCGGCTTTACTGATGTCACTTCGGTCAAAAGTATTTTTCTGACGTGCCAATTCAAGCATTTTTTTCTCAATCTTAGGAAAATCTTCTGTTCTAATCGTTCTCCCTTCTCCTAAGTCTATATCGTAGTAAAAACCGTTGTCAATTGCTGGACCAATGGTGAATTTGACACCAGGATACAAAGCCTGCAATGCCTCTGCCAACAAATGAGCAGAAGAATGCCAGAAGGTGGTTTTGCCTTCGGTGTCTCGCCAGGTTAATAACTGTACGGTCGCATCCGTCATAATCGTTCGGTTTGCGTCCCATACTTCATTATTTACTTTTACTGACAATACCTTCTTCGCCAAACTGTTACTCAGCGACTTGGCGATGTCCAGTCCACTTACGCCTTCTTCGTATTGGCGGACATTCCCGTCTGGGAAGGTGATGTTTACCATGGCTTTGTTTTTTAAAAATTGAATGATATATATTAATTACAAGAACAACTATAAGTAGGTATTACTATTTATAGTTTCCTATGTTTTCAAAATTTGATAATCATTAGCATTAGCCTATTCCTTATCCTTCATTTCCACTCGCTGCAAACCCTTCAAGGCCAACTCAAAATCAGGATCAAAATTCAAGGTGCGTTTATAATCAATCGCCGCTCCCTTTTTATCCCCCATCTTTTCTGTACAAGCACCTCGCATATAATAAGCCTTTGCATAAGCAGGATCAACCCGACAAACGATATTAAATTGATCTCTTGCCTCCTTGTATTGCGCTTGATCAAAATAGATGTAGCCTATATTGTAAAAAGCATCCTTATTTTGAGGATCTTTAGCAATAATTTTCTTGTATTCTGCTATTGCTTCCTCCTTTGATCCATTCTCCTGCAAAAACATTGCCTTTCCATAATGTGCCTCTATACTAGCCGCATCTATTTTAAGCGCATGCTCATAAGCATCAACAGCTTTTTTATTTTTTTGTCTAGCATAAAACTGTCCCAACATCATTTGAGCATTGTAAAATTCGGGATCATATTTCGTTGCCTTCTCTAATAAGCGTATTGCCTCGTCAAATTGTTCCTTATCTTTCGCCCCCATTGCCATCCAAAAGTAAGCATCTGCATTTTCCTCATCCTTACTTACCGCATAGCCTAGATGTTTTTGGGAGTCGGGATATTGTCCCATATAGTAATAATATTTCCCTACATCCAAATGCATTTGTACATTATTGGGTAAAGTTTTAAGTCCTTTATTCAAAATTGCAATCGAAGCAGGAAGTTCCCTTGCATTAAAATACATATCCGCCATAGCGAGGTAATAGGTCGCATTGGTAGAATCGTAAATAATGGCATCCGCAAAATCAACTGCCGCCTGTTCGAGTTGCTTGGCTTGAAGATACATATTGGCACGAGTAAAATACAACTCGGCATTAGTGGTATCTGCTGTAATCAGTTTGGTCAATCGGTCGATTTCAGGCGTGGTCTTAAAAAAAGAATCTACTGTAGCCGCTTCACTTTTACTAGAAGAAGTCCCTACTGTCTCTGTCTCCACTTTTTGCCCATCTCCACAAGCAATGATGCTCAATAAAAGTGCAAATATAAAAATGTATGTGAATGTTTGTTCTCGCATGGCGCAAAATTATTAAAATTTCGTTGAAATATAAGATTTCTAAAGTCGAAAGGATATATTAACTTTGTTGTATCATTAACATTTAGACGAATTTGCTTATGATGGATGATCAGGTTTTTAATAAGGGGATTTATTTTAGGGGACTAAAATTGAAAAATATTCGCTGTTTTGGTGAAGAGGAACAAACGATTGACTTCACAGATGCCGAGAATAAAACAGCACAGTGGAATATTATTATTGGGGATAATGGTGTAGGCAAAACAACTCTTTTAAGGGCATTGGCTTATGTAGAAACAGATCTGATAGCAAAAGCTCGAATGCCATTTGGTCATGATTATTTTTTTAGAACATCCACAACATCTACTAAAGAAAGAAAATCTGGTTATATTTCTTATCAACGTTCTGGTCATTGGTCAGAATCAGCGCATCGTGATCCTAATATTTATAATAAGCTCAATAAAACTAGTTATATCCAAGCTTCCTCGATTTCTCCAAATAGTTCTGAAGCTAAACATTTAGGAGGACTGGCTTATTCAACCCAACATCTTTTCCAACTCTTTGGTTATGGTGCAGCTAGACGAATTGGGGATTCTAGTATTTCTACTAATACACCTTCACCTATCTCAAAAAATGATGACAACTATTATTTAAAAACAGCCTATTTATTTAATGACAATTTAAGTTTAACGAATGCAGAAGAATGGTTATTACGTTCCGATTATGCTGCATTAAAAAGTAAAGACCCTAAATTAGAAAAGCAAACAAAAAAAATCCTTGACCTTTTATTACAACTTTTTGAAGGATTTATTACCAATATTAAAATAGAAAGCAATCCTGCTCATGTCTTATTTCAGACAGACTATGGCTGGGTTAAGCTTCATGATTTGAATCTTGGTTATAAAACCTTAATTGCTTGGATGGTTGATTTCGCTAGTAAATTATTTGCTATCTATCCTAAAAGTAAAAATCCATTAGCAGAACCAGCCATTCTTTTAATAGATGAAATAGACCTACACTTACATCCACGTTTTCAAAGAAATCTACTTGATTTTTTAACCAAAACCTTTCCCAATACCCAATTTATTGTAACCGCTCATAGTCCTTTAATTCTTCAAGCTAATGTAAATCCTAATATTATTTTACTAAAAAAGCAAGGAGATCAAGTTATTGTAGATCGGAATCCTATTAATATTCAAAATTGGCGAGTAGATCAAATTTTGACAAGTGAATTGTTTGGTTTACAAAGTACTCAATTTT
>JAHDFT010000042.1:0-12458 GCA_020628015.1 Bacteroidota bacterium | reverse complement strand
GGAGACAATGCAGAAGCCTATTTCAGTTTTGATGATGAAATGCTGGTTTTACAAGTCACCAATCCTGAAAAAGGGCTTGAATGTGATCAAATTTTTTATAGCAAAATTCCGCAAAAGCCAGAGGAAGAATTTCAAATGAAACTGCTTAGTACAGGGAAGGGAAGAACAACTTGTTCTTATTTTTTACCAGGCAACGAATCCATTGTTTATGCCTCCACACATAAAGCAGATGACAACTGTCCACCTACACCAGATCGAGAAAAGATCAAAAAATATGTTTGGCCACTTTATCCTAGTTTTGAAATCTATTATGCTGATTTGCAAGGCAATATCACCAAGCAATTGACCGATAATAATTTCTACGATGCTGAAGCTACGGTTTCTCCTGATGGCAAAAAGGTTGTTTTCACCTCTACTCGTAGTGGTGATATTGAATTGTATACCATGAATGTAGATGGTAGCGATTTGAAGCAGGTGACGGATGGATTGGGTTATGATGGTGGAGCTTTTTTCACACCCAATAGCAAGCAATTGATTTTTAGGGCCTCTCGCCCGAAAACACCAGAAGCCATCCAAGAATATAAGGATTTACTAGCACAAGATTTGGTTGCTCCTACCAATATGGAACTCTATATTTGTGATATAGATGGTAGTAATTTGAAGCAAATCACCAATCTAGGTAAAGCGAATTGGGCACCTTTTATGCATCCATCAGGAGAGAAGGTGATTTTTTCCTCTAACCATAAATCAGAACGAGGATTTCCCTTCAATTTGTATATGATTAATATTGATGGTACAGGTTTGGAGCAAATTACCTTTGACAAAACCTTCGACTCTTTCCCTATGTTTTCTTTTGATGGAAAAAAACTCGTTTTTGCTTCTAATCGAAATAATGGAGGCACTAGAGATACCAATGTTTTTATCGCTGATTGGGTGGAATAATGCAAGAAAAACATACCAAAATAGTCAAACAAACCGCCGCACAGCTCGGTTTTCAATATGTGGGTATTTCCAAAGCGGCTTATTTGGAGGAAGAGGCAGCTCATTTGGAGGAATGGTTGAAAAGGGATTATCATGGTAAAATGGGCTATATGGCCAATCACTTCGATAAACGCCTTGACCCTACCAAACTAGTTGAGGGAGCCAAATCGGTCATTAGTTTGCTATATAATTATCATAATCCAGACAAGCAAAGTGATCCTGAAGCTCCTAAGATTGCTCAGTATGCTTATGGCAAGGATTATCATTGGGTGATTAAGGATAAACTCAAAGCCTTTGTCCATATCCTAGAAGAAAAAATCGGAGCCATTCATGGACGGATTTTTGTGGATTCTGCACCTGTCATGGAAAGAACTTGGGCGGCTAAAAGTGGCTTGGGTTGGGTAGGTAAGCATTCTTTATTGATTAACCGCCAAATGGGTTCCTTCTTTTTTCTAGCAGAAATCATTAGTGATTTGGAATTGATTCCAGATGGACCGATTAAGGATTATTGTGGTACTTGTACTCGTTGTATAGATGCCTGCCCTACGGATGCTATTGTAGCGGATAAAGTCGTAGATGGCAGCCGTTGTATCTCCTATTTCACCATCGAACTCAAAAACGAATTGCCCAATGATTTCGCTGGTCAATTTGAGAATTGGATGTTTGGCTGTGATATTTGTCAAGAAGTTTGCCCTTGGAATCGTTTTTCTAAAAGACATCAGGAGCCTTTATTTGAACCGCATCCAGATTTGCTACGAAAAAGTAAGCAGGAATGGACAGAATTGACCAAAGAGGTTTTTAATGAGCTTTTTAGAAAATCGGCGGTGAAACGGACGAAATATACAGGCTTGCAAAGAAATATTCGTTTCTTGGAAAAGAAAAAAAATGATTTATCCGAAATAGACTAAACACGACCATTCATGAAACAATATCTCGATCTAC
This sequence comes from Bacteroidota bacterium, assembly GCA_020628015.1. GTDB lineage: Bacteria > Bacteroidota > Bacteroidia > Chitinophagales > UBA2359 > JAHDFT01. The sequence goes on along the minus strand of JAHDFT010000042.1, from coordinate 10,535 downwards.
TACAAAAAGTTTTAGATGAAGGGGTAGATAAGGGGGATCGAACAGGCACAGGTACTCGAAGTATTTTTGGCTATCAAATGCGCTTCGATTTACAAGAAGGATTTCCTTTATTAACCACCAAAAAACTGCATCTCCGCTCCATTATCCACGAATTACTTTGGTTTTTGCAAGGCAGCACCAATATTCAATACCTCAAAGAAAATAAGGTGCGTATTTGGGATGCTTGGGCGGATGAAAATGGAGAATTAGGGCCAGTTTATGGGGCGCAATGGCGATCTTGGCAAGGAGCAGATGGACAGGCAATAGACCAAATCAAATGGGTAGTCAATGAAATTCAACAAAATCCTAATTCTCGACGTTTGATTGTTAGTGCTTGGAATGTAGGAGCTATTGCACAGATGGCATTACCTCCTTGTCATGCCCTCTTTCAATTTTACGTTGCCAATGGTCAATTATCCTGTCAGCTTTACCAAAGAAGTGCCGATCTATTCATCGGTGTTCCCTTCAATATTGCCTCCTACGCTTTATTGACTCAGATGATTGCTCAAGTTTGTGATTTACAATTAGGTACTTTTGTTCACACTTTAGGCGATGCCCATATCTACAGCAATCATTTTGAGCAAGTCCAAAAACAGTTGACCAGAACACCTTTAGCTCCTCCCAAAATGTGGATCAATCCTGAAATCAAGGATATTTTCGCTTTTCAATATGAAGATTTTAAGTTGGAAGGTTATCAATCACATCCACATATTAAGGCTCCTGTGGCAGTATAATTTATACATTCTCTAACCCTTAAAAAACTAACCAAAATGCTTATTTCATTAATAGCCGCTGCCTCCAGAAACGATGTCATTGGTAGAGAAGGGGATTTGCCTTGGCATTTACCTAAAGACCTTCAATTCTTTAAAAAGACGACCCTCAATCATCACATTATCGTTGGTCATACGACCTTTAAGACTTTTCCCAAAGGTCTTCCATTGCCGAATCGTACTAATATTGTTATGACTCGCCAAAAAGGCCTTAAAATTGAAGGAGCACATGTGGTTAATTCCCTAGAAGCAGGCTTAAAAATAGCGAAAGACGCTGGAGAAGAAGAAGTATTTATTATTGGTGGAGAGGAAATTTATAGACTTGCCATGCCTATTGCTGATCGTATTTATTTGACTAGAGTACATACAGTTATACGAGATGGTGATACTTTTTTTCCTTACTTTTTTCGGGAAGGAGGCTGGGAATTATATGGTCAATCGCATCGTTATAAGGATGACAAACACGCTCATGATTTTACCATTGAATGGTGGAAAAGAGATCGGAGTAAGCAAAAAAAGAAGTAGCCATTTCACTAGCTCGCTCCCTGAGCTTTATACATACATTGTCGAATGACCTCATTCACTTCCTCCGCATTTTCTATATTAACAAAATGGGTGCCTCCTTCTATTAATAAATCAATACGGTTGGAATTAATATACTGTATAGGAAAAACATGATCTTTTGATCCATGAATACGGGTTAATTTATAAGGAAAGAAGGTATTTTTCCAACCCATTACACTATTCATTCCCCAACGCATCATTTTATCAGAATGCTGCATAAACATGGTATAGAAATCTTCATGATGCTTGGGAAAACGCAAACCAATAAACGGATAGGCAACCTTGCGGAAAGCATTGTAAACAGGTGGTTGGATCAATTTGGGAATAGACATTTTGTGATAACGACGTAACTGTGGACGCAATTCCTCACTAGATTGGATACTTGCAATTAAAATAGTATGTGCAGGTTCTAAAAACTTATTCATTTCAATAGACAAAATACCCCCCATAGATACACCTGCTAATATAAATGGTTGACTAGTATCTATGCCTTCTGCCAAACGACGGGCATAATGATAAATGGATTCTTTATCATCTAAAGGCTCAATGTGTTCCAAAACTTCTGCTTGATCACCAAATACAGCTAATTGTTTACTAAACATTAAAGCAGTACCGCTTAATCCAGGTATAAAATAGACTTTCATATTAAAAAGAGCGTATTATTGTTGTCCTGTGTATAGGTTTCAGAAAATGAAGTATTATACCAATCTAAGCACATGTTTTTTTAATTCTGCTACTCTCCCCTCCTCTACTTCATTCATTGCTTTACCATCCTTTTTAAAATAACTCCCCACAATAAATCCATCCGCTTGTTTGATTTCAGCCAAAGTATCTGGCCGAGTACCGCTACCAATCAAAACAGGTAAATGTGTATTCGCTTGTACTAAGTCCAGATCTGTAGTACTAGTAGCCGCACCTGTTCCTGTTCCAGAAACCACTAAGGCATCCACCATTCCCCTACGGGTCATGTCTTTGGTATCAATTGCCAAACCCCGATCTGCTAGAGCTTTCGCATGTTTAACTCCTACATCGGCAAAAACTAAAACTTTAGATTTCAAAGTACTTCTTAATCGAAGTGTTTCAAATGCTCTACCTTGAATGATTCCTTGATCGGCAACAACAGCGTTGCTATGTACATTCACTCGAATAAAATGAGCCATTGCAGCCGTTGCAATCGCCATAGCCGCATATGCATCATTCCGTAAGACATTTACCCCCACAGGCACATTCACTTGTTTTACCACCTCTCGACAAATAATAGACATCGCTGCAATAGTTTCGGCTGGCACTTGTTTGGGATAAAAAGGATGGTCATTAAAATTTTCCACAATAATCCCATCTACATGCCGATTGAAAATAGCCGCTTCATTTAGTGCTTGCTCATACACCTTTTCCAATTGCCCATCATATAATGGCGCACCAGGTAATGCCTGAAGGTGAATAACCCCGATAACTGGTTTAGATTTGGGAAAAAGGGATTGGAAATTCATATTGTTTGATTTGACTACTCTAATGATGGATTAAAAATACTTATTCTTCGGTTGTTTCTGCCCGTTTTTCAATCATTAAGCCCACATCCATCACTTCCTCCAAAGGATTGACTCGCATATTTTGTTCTACCTTGAAACTATACTTCCCTATTTCTGGAAATATAGCATTTTCTTGAATCGCAATTGTTGTACTAATAATTTCCCCTGAGCCATTACCATACCATTTGCCTTGTTTATCAGCTAAAGGTAAATCCACTCTTTTTTTCATGAGTTTACCAGAAGGAAAGCTAGTATAAATCCAAACCCATAAATTACTATAGGCATACTCATTTGTATGTCTAATATTTAATAGGACATCATACTTTGCTGTTGTATCCCTCATTTCTACCTCAAAATCCACCACTTGCTCATAAGTCCATGCTTTCTGTCCGATTTCTATAACATCCTCATAAACCACCTTATCATTACAAGCAGTAAGGGTAAAAAATAATGCGCCAATAACCATTATCCAAAAATAGCCCAGCCAATTTTGATGTTTCCTCATAGATTTCAATTTAGTAACAGTAAAAAAATAAATGCCATTTTAATTGATAAATTTAACCCTATACTTCGTTAAAAAAGCCTCGCTGATGCCCTGCATCGCCTGCGTTTTTTGCCTTGCCTAGCGTCAAATCAAATTTACCTAATCAAAACTATAAACTTATTTTTCACTTGTTCCTTACGATTGCTTTGGAGGTTTGTTCTGATTATGATTAGGTTTATCATTAGGTCTTCTAGGCTTGTTAGGTTTAGGATTATCAGTCCGCTTTCGTTTATGAGGCGGCACCTTATTGTCAGCATTTGGTTTATTCTGCTGCGTTGGTGGTTTACTTTTAAACCTTTTTTGCCCATCATCTCCACGTTTAGGTCTTTCCTGCCTAGATTTAGGACTATTCATATCCGTTTTCTTGGATTTTTCATCATCCGATCTTCGTTTATAAACCTCAGCTCTTTTATTGTCAACGGATGGTTTAGTAGGCTTATTGCCTGGTCGTTTAGTATTGCGGTTCACAGGTGTTTTTTCACCTTGTTTTTTAGCTCCTGAATTGAACTTCCCATCTCCTCGATTAGATGACTTTGTTCTTCGTTTATCCTCTATCCCTCTTTTCGTCACACCTGTTGGAGAAATCCTATTAGAAGGTCTAGCTTGATCCTTTTTGATTCCCTCTGATGGCTTATCTGTTTTTTGAGCAGCATTCGACTTGTTAGCTTTAGCCCGTTCTCGCTCTCTATTTCGCCTACGTTTTTTCCGCTTTCTTCGTTTTTGCCGCTTCAATTCTTCCACATCATCTAGTTCTACCTCTCCCACATCATAAGCTACATTCTTTTGCTCTTCCATAATTGCGGCATAGACCAAACTCGTCAAATCATCAGGTTTATCCCCTTCTCTATTCAATTCCTGAATATGTTTGACCTGATCCACCTTTAATGGATACTGCATTAAAGACTCTGGTAAAACATACCACATCAACCGTTTAAAAATATCCGTTTTAATCAATCGGGCTGTTCCTCTTCCTGTATACAAAGTATCCGCATTTTTAGGAAATTCTTGTAATGCTTCTAGGTAGGTATCTAATTCATAATTGAGACAACACTTTAAGCGTCCACATTGTCCAGAGAGCTTAGATTGATTGATGGCTAGATTTTGGTAACGAGCAGCAGCAGTTGAGACAGATTTAAAATCGGTTAACCAAGTCGAACAACAAAGTTCTCTTCCACAAGTACCTAAACCACCTATACGACCTGCTTCTTGTCTGGCCCCAATCTGCCGCATCTCTATTTTTACCCGAAATTCTTTGGCAAAAATCTTAATCAACTCTCTAAAATCGACTCGCTCATCAGCAGTATAATAAAAAGTCGCTTTTCGTCCATCTCCTTGATACTCTACATCTCCTATTTTCATCCGCAAATCCAAACGTCTGGCAATCACCCTAGCCATCAACATGGTTGGATATTCTTGCTCCTTAGCATATTCCCAACGCTCCATATCTCGCTCGCTTGCCAATCGCACTAGTCGGGGTAAATCTGCCTCCTCATCTACTCGCTTTTTCTTCATTTGTAAACGTACCAACTCCCCGCTCAAACTAATTTTTCCAATATCAAATCCTCCTGTATTCCCCTCAACAGCCACATAATCTCCTGTATGACAATCTATATTGGTCAAATTTCTAAAAAAACCTTTGCGACTACCATTTTTAAAACTAACCTCTACGACTTTAAATTTATCGTATTGAGCCGAATAAGGTAAATCAGATAACCAGTCAAATGTATTGAGTTTATTACAACCACCTGTGCCGCAAGTACCATTATTGCCGCATCCAGCAGGAACTCCATTTATTGATGAACCACAACTTCCACATCCCATATCTACAGTAATTTAGTGTTTAGCTGAACAAAAAAGCCAATGTCTTCCGTCGTCTAAGTCTACACTCTATTAGTGGTACCGATCACTACAACTCATCCAGCCCTAATTAAGCACTTGCTCTTATCATATCTTGCATTGTAATCGACAAATGTAAAAATAACAATTTGGGATTCGCATTGCGTTCGATATGATAAATAGCCTCATTCCACTGTACCAATAATTTTTCGTAGTGATGTACTTGAAAAACGGACATTATTTGTTGGGCTACAGGTAATTCAGCAGTATTCAACGCATGTTGATAATTGTTTACTACCTGTAACATCAGACATTGCCTCAAAAAATAAAGTGCGTATTGTAAAAAATTCTTTTGCTTTTCTCTTCCCAAAGTCGCTAATTCTTCATTGATACGCACATTATCTACTACCTTTTTATATAATATACTTCCTAACCAGTTTGCCAATAATTGTACATTATTGACCTGATCTGTTTGAATCAATTTCAAAGCTCTATAATAATTGCCCTCTGCCAAAGCAGCAACAGTACTAGCAGCCCTGTCTTCTAATTGATGTCTCTCTTTTAATGCTGATTTCAGTACCTGATCTGGATAACGAGGCACCTTCAATATTTGCGTTCGAGAAAGAATCGTATTAAGGATTAAATTAGGATTTTCCGCTACTAGAATAAAGACTGTATTTTCTGGTGGCTCCTCAATCAATTTTAGCAATCGATTTCCCTCTTTTTTCAAGTATTCTGGTCGCCACATAATCAACACCTTATACTTCCCTTCAAAAGCTTTGAAACTGAGCTTTCTAATTATATCATCACATTCATCCGCAGTAATATTGCCTTGCTTATTTTCTGCTTTGATGAATTGCAACCATTCAAAAGTATTTAAGTAACTATTTTCTAGCAAAGCTGCTCGCCACTCTGCTAAAAAATTAATACTTTTGACCTTACTTCCTATTGTTGGGTAACTATAGTGAATGTCCGGATGAATCAACTTCTGTGCCTTGACGCAGGAACGACAACGCCCACAAGCATCATCAACTTGTCGATCTAAGCAACTGATGTATTGGGCAAAGGCTAGAGCTAGAGCTAGACCTCCATTACCCTCTGGTCCTAAGAACAATTGAGCATGACTAATTTGATCTTCGTTAACGCTCTTAATCAGATGTTGCTTCAAGCGTTCATGTCCGATAAGTTCCTTAAATAACAAAACTTAGCTTTAATAGGTTGAATAAGTAACAGCTAAAAAATAAACCACCATTTTGTTGTTTAATTTGCTGCTATAATCGTTAGGACGGGTTCCTCGACGATGCTCGCATCGTCTACATTTTTTGCCTTGTCTAGCCACAAATTAACCGAACAAACATGCCTAATTTATTTTTTGCTTGTTACTAAGACATTATTACCCTGTAAAAATAATTAAGCAAAAATACACAATCTGTTTGCACTTGACAAATTCTATAAGTGATGGATTAGAAATAGGCTATTATTCCTATCCATTAATAGGCATCAAATATAAATATAGCTCAAATATACCAATATAAAGATGGAGAAACAGCATAAAATTATCTTATTGGCTGTTGATTGTGCAGCAACCAATATTTTATATCATTATCTATCTGATTTTTTTGAGATAGAACAGGTCATCGTAGAAGAAGCTATTCCTAGAAAACGGCTTTTGAAACGTCGAACTCAAACATTAGGCTATCCTACTGTAATTGGTCAAGTATTGTTTCAATTACTCAAAGTTCCTATTTTAAAACGACAAGCACAAAATCGACTCAAAGCCATTAAACAAGAATATCAACTCAATGATCAAGCAATACCCGAAAGCAAAATTACTAGAGTTACTTCGGTCAATACGCCTGCTTGCCGCAAGCAATTAAGGCGTATACAACCTAAAGTTGTGGTGGTTAGTGGTACAAGAATTATTGGCAAAAGGACAATTACAAGTGTTAAAGCTCCATTTATCAATATGCACGCAGGAATTACCCCACTCTATCGAGGCATTCATGGAGGGTATTGGGCAATGAAAGAAGGCAAACCTCATCTTTTTGGAGTGACCGTTCACGAAGTTGATAAAGGTATTGATACAGGTAAAATCATCGAGCAAGCTTATACTACGCCTCATCCAGATGATAATTACTGTTCTTACCCACTACTTCAACAAGCCATTGGTTTACCCTTGATGCAAAGAGCGGTAGCAGCCACATTAGCTGATGACTTACAATTTCAAGATCCACCTGAAGGCGAATCAAAGTTATGGAGTCATCCAACTCTTTTTTGAATATCTTCAAAGTAATAGTAAAAAAATAAGGCTATATAGGAATATACCCATATAGCCTTACCTTTATTTGATATAGTATATACTATAATAATAGAAAGATTAGTATCAAACTTACCTTTTTATTAAGCAGCATCTTTAGCACTCTCTGCTAACAATACTACTTTATTATTCAATACTTCTACAAATCCTCCAGTAATTTCGATGATCACCTTTCCTTTGCTTGTATTAATCGTCACCTTACCTGCTTGTAAAGCAGAGATTAGCGGTGCGTGATTTTCTAATACCTCAAAAGAACCTGTAACACCAGGCATTTGTACACCTGTTACTTCTCCTGAATAAACTTCTCTTTCAGGGGTAATAATATCTAAGTTCATAATAAAATGATTGATTAATAGCGATGAAATATCAGACCATTATTGTGATTGTAGTGATGATCTATCAAATAGTTAATCATTTGATAGACCATTACTTACTGCTGATGATCTTTCTACGCTTCTGCCTCTGCTTCAGCTAAGATTTTCTTACCTTTAGCAATTGCATCATCAATAGTACCAACTAAGTGGAATGCATTTTCTGGTAAATCATCCACTTCTCCATCCATAATCATATTGAATCCACGAATGGTTTCTTCAATTGGCACCAATACACCAGGAATACCTGTAAATTGCTCTGCTACATGGAATGGCTGAGATAAGAAACGCTGTACCCTTCTCGCTCTTGTTACCACCAACTTATCTTCTTCACTCAACTCATCCATACCCAAAATGGCGATAATATCCTGTAATTCTTTATATCGCTGTAGAATTTGCTTCACTTTCTGAGCAGTATTATAATGCTCATCCCCAATAATATTTGGACGCAAAATTCTTGATGTAGAATCTAATGGGTCTACAGAAGGATAGATACCCAAAGAAGCTAATTTACGACTCAATACCGTTGTTGCATCCAGGTGAGCAAAAGTCGTTGCAGGAGCTGGGTCGGTCAAGTCATCCGCAGGTACATAAACCGCTTGTACAGAAGTAATAGACCCTCTCTTTGTAGAAGTAATACGCTCTTGCATCAATCCCATCTCTGTTGCCAAAGTTGGCTGATATCCTACCGCAGAAGGCATACGACCAAGAAGAGCCGATACCTCAGAACCTGCTTGTGTAAAGCGGAAGATATTATCAATGAAAAGTAGAATATCTCTTCCGCCAGAATCACCATCTCCATCACGGAAATACTCAGCAATAGTTAAACCAGACAAGGCTACTCTTGCACGTGCGCCAGGTGGTTCGTTCATCTGTCCAAATACCATCGTTACGAAAGATTGATCAATTTTGCTTTCATCAATTTTAGACAAATCCCATGCACCCGTTTCTTCTAGGTGATGTAAAAATTTATCTCCATATTTCACTACCCCTGCCTCTACCATTTCTCGAAGCAAGTCATTTCCTTCACGAGTACGCTCCCCTACACCCGAAAACACAGATAAACCAGAGTAGTTCAAGGCGATATTATTGATTAACTCCATAATTAATACCGTCTTTCCTACACCAGCACCACCAAACAAACCAATTTTACCACCCTTTGCATAAGGCTCGAGAAGATCAATTACTTTGATACCTGTAAATAATGGTTCTGATTCAGTAGATAAATCTTCGTAAGCAGGTGGTTGACGGTGAATTGCAGAGTACTTATCCGTTTTAACCTGTGATACACCATCAATAGTTTTTCCAACCACATTAAATAAACGTCCTCTAATTTGCTCTCCAATTGGCATCGAAATAGGTCTTCCTGTATCGACAACCTCCATACCTCGAACAAGACCGTCCGTAGAGTCCATCGCAATAGTACGCACGCTATCTTCTCCTAAGTGACGTTGACACTCTAAAACGAGTTTTTCATCACCTTCACGAGTAATTTCAAGTGCATTCAAAATTTCAGGAAGCTGTCCGCTAGGAAAAGCGACATCTATGACCGCCCCGATGATTTGTTTGATTTTACCTTTGTTTGCCATTTATGTAATAAATTTATTTACGCTTGGTTTTTCGGCTGCAAAGGTATGTAATTGTTAAGCAATAAACAAAAATAAGGCTGAAAATGTAAGTGATAGATTAAAAATAAAATCAGCCTAAATAGGCTTTCTTTTTATTCTATTACGAAAGCACATAATAGTTAATTTGTGTCTATCCGCTTTGTATCAATATCTTAGGAACGAGTGAAAAGTAACTGTTCCTTAAAAGCATAAACAATAAAAACATTATCTTAGTAGCACTAGATCAATCATTTCCCATGTAAATGAACAATCTAAACACAAATTAGCCGTTATTATAAAAAATACTTGCAAAAGTCAATAAAATGTCATAAATAAACATTACATTGGACAGTGCCTTATATTTATATGTTGTCATTTTAGTCTAAAGTCTTATTCGCTTAGATCAAATTTCCACTTAGTTTCAGTAATAAAGTTATTATTTATTAGCAATTATAATTGTGAGTGCTAATAAAGACATCACAAGTATCAAGTGTAATGGACTAACTATATCTATACACTTTATATAAAAGCTCTGGCAATTTGTCATATTAATGAATAAGACACTTTAACTTTGTCGTCAATTTGTCATATATTTCCCAGAACTAGGAATCAACTATTTATTTGGATTGCTTTTTGTGCTTTTAAGATTTAGATAAAATGTAAAGTAAAGCAGAAAGCATATAGATCTCTAGCTAGGTCAACTATATGTTGACAAAGGAACTAATTATATGACTAATAAGTGCGATTCAATAATTACAAAAATAAACTAGCCATTTTCTAATTATTATTCTGAGTTCAGACTTTGTTCTAAAAACCTCATTTAGTTTTACAACTATATTCTGGTTTTATGTATTATCTAAGTCTGTCCTACCTACTTACAAAATGGGTATTTTATTTTCTATTATTAAGTGATGGAACAGAAATAAATTAGGCCATATTCCTTATTATTTAGCCTAAT
>JAHDFT010000524.1 GCA_020628015.1 Bacteroidota bacterium | reverse complement strand
TTTCTAACAAATCCAATAATATATTGACTTGATGATGCGTCAATCTTGTATCTTCAAAATAAGTCCAATTGATTTCTTTTTCCCTAGCAGAAAACAAGATATGTTCTAATTGTTTAAACTCCTCTAATCTAAAACTATCAATATAATCTGCTTCATTTGGCTCACTTATTCTTGGCATATCATCTGCTATAGCATACAAATCCAACATCATTCTAACTCCATTATTCCATCAAAAAATCATTATACTTTTTCAAAACCTTCTCAAACACATAATGCTGTATCATCACCAAATCCTGATTTTTATTGATAAAAGCAAAATAGCGATCTTGGTCATAAGGCATCGGAATTCCATCCTTTTTAACCAAACCCTTCGTTCGTCTACCCTTTTTCATATAATGCACATCCACCGTTCGCTCATGACCACTCTTAGTACGCACATTCATGACCAAAAAAGGCTTTGTCGCCCGAATCGAATCAATTTTAGGATGGGTATTTTCAAAAGCCTCCGCAAATAGTTTCTTAAAGCTACCAACATATTCCTTTGCAAATGCCTGATTCACCTTCCGTCCCTGTTGACTTACTGGTTGATCCTTTTTTTCTAAACCTTGTTGCACAATAAAAGAATCCTGAGACACCGTTTGGACACGAAAAGAATATTGAGGATCTTCTACATAATTAAAGGTAATCTCATCAATTTGATCCGCTTTGTAATCGTAGACAATTCGGGTACGCCATTCTTCTAGGATGGTAAAAAATCGACTCACCAATTGCCCCTCGAAACCTGGTAAACTAATCACATAAGGATCAGCAGCCCCCTCCAACATCCCAAAAGTACCCTTATTATTAGAAGTAGGGGCACCAATATAATAGGTTTTGACTGGATTGATCTCCTCATTTAAATACACTTCCACCGTCCGCATTGGGTTGTCCATCAATTTTAAAATCTCCTTTCTTGCAGATTTACCCACAGGATACAATACCTTCATCTGAGCAAAAGTCTTCAATAAAGTCTCTATGGCATCTGGTCGGGCTTTGTAGAGGTCATTCACCCGCCAAGTCCCATTCTCTTGCTCCACCAAGCTCACCGAACTCTTATTCCGATTTTTAATCACAATCCGACTAATCGCTGCGGTATCTTTAATGGTAAAATTGCTCCCCTCCTTACTAGAAAGCGAGTTCTTCGACATCAGAAAAGATGCCAACCAAGCTCCGCCCAAAATCAATATCAATATCAATAGATAAAATAGTGTCTTCTTCATTTTTTGTCTGATCTATGTATTTAGGCAAATCTCCTCCTCCGAATCCACGAATAAATCGCCCCAAATAGCAATACCAATAAAATCGGCAGCCCAATATTCGCCAATTGCCATTTCGTCTGCTCCTCTTTGACCTTCTGTTCATCCAGCAAACGCAATTTCAAGGTCTTTGATCGAGCGGCAATAATTCCTTTCTCATCATTGAGCCATTCTATAGCATTGAGGATCAAATCCTTATTCGCATAATTTTGTTTAGCGTATTTATAATGACCTAGTGGCGAAGGTCGCCCTGTGGATCGGTCAATATCATTCTTAATCACATCTCCATCCGCAATCACCACCATTTTTGTCTGTTCACTCTTCGTTTTAAAAGAAACCCCTTCAATCGTATCTATCATTTGAATGGTCGATTGAGCTAGGCGATTCTTATAGGGAGAAGGGAAAGCACCTTCTAGGGCAACCGCCAAAGGCTTCGAACCACCACTATACTCCGCCTTAACAGGCTTTTGCTTCACCTCCCCTGCCGACACCTTTACAGGCGTACCAATCACCTTCGTATAAGGAGACGTTTCCAGCAAGACCGTTTTTTGAATGTCTGCCCCTTTTGTCCGAATCGTGTCCAAGGTTCCAGCAAATCGGAATAAAACAGCATCCAGATTTTTGGTGACAGGATGCGCTTTACTATGTTGACTCACCACAGGAAAATAAGGCCAATTGAACAATTGTATTTGCTGATCTCGGCTAATGGTGAGGGGAATTTGCGTACAAACGACATCTTTTACCAAATCATAATTCACCCGAACTCCATATTTAAACAATTGATCCTCTAGACCTAGATTATAATCCATTGCTACAAAAGAACCTTGCGGATTCATCATACTATCCAACTCTGCATTCAAATTTTCTAGTAACCACAATACCTTTCCGCCATTCATAATGTATTGGTCAATCTTGAATTTATGAACATCCTTGAAAGGTTTTGTTGGTTTGGCAATCACCAAAACATCTGTTTCCTTTGGGATATATAGGGTTTGGGTAATGTCCATTCGTTCCATTACATAATGCCGAGACAAGTCATAAGCCACATCCGCCACATCCATTTCTGATAATTCGCCATGTCCTTCCAAGAAGGTAATCGTTGGCTTTTTGCGGCGCATGAGTTTCTGCATCGCATTCGCCAAATTATATTCTAGCAAAGCAATCGAATTATTGAGCGTTTCCTCTCGGCCTTTATTTAACTGCTTTTGCAAAATCTCTACGGGAATGGTGTGTCCATTATAGGTGATTAAAGCCCAAGGATAAATCGGTTTTTCCGAGTAGCCCTCTCGATTGTCAATCAAATTGGTCGGCACAATTCCCTGCTTCGCCAATTGTTGAAAAACCTCTTTCTGTTCCTCTGCCCCCAATCCCTCCAAAGGATTCACAAAATTATACTCTACCCCACTTCCTGCATAAGCTTTAAATTCATTCAACATCACCAGCGTCTCATTCTGCAATCGCTTGAAGCCAGCAGGTAAATCCCCATCCAATAAGATCTCTACATAGATCAAATCATCCATTTCTGATAGCATATCTTGTGTGGCATCCGTCAGGGAGAATCGCTTGTCTTTGGTGAGGTCGAAGCGGGTAAAGACGTTTTGCGCCAGCACATTCA
>JAHDFT010000041.1 GCA_020628015.1 Bacteroidota bacterium | reverse complement strand
TAAAAGATATATATCATGCCAAAGATAAACTCACCCCCAAATATCTTAGAACTAGGAAAATTTAAATCAACAAGACTTGAATGAGGAGGATTGGACTCGTACTATTTCTGTATCTTCTAAAGGTATTACGCCTAAAGTTAAAAAATTAAACGTCAAAGAAAAAGAACTATTAATTAATAGTGGGCAGCATAGCGCGAAGTTGTATTTGAATCAAAAGTCTAAAAAAGCTTATACAAAGCCAAAAACAGACAAATCCCCTCTTTTTCCATAAAAAACAAAATTAATTCTTTATTTTTATTCCAATATTTTCATTCCACATTATACTTACCGAATCGATCCGCTCCTAATTGTCTTAATATTGTCATTTCTCGAAAATATACCTTGCTTTTTAATTAATTTTTTAAAATTTATATTTTCATTTAATGTAATTATATTTTCATTGTAAATCAATAAGATGTAAACTTGAAGATATAAATTGACATCGCAATAACAAACATTAATCTGTATGCATTGGTTGTACTAATCAATGGCAAATCTAATTAGCTTACTGATAATCAAGAGATTAGCCTTTGTATTTTGAATAATTATTCAGTTCCCTCTGCCATAAAATAACAATTAACCTATTAAGCAGAGAAATCCTTTTTCCTAGAAGGCTAAGATTGACCAATTGCAGAATTTAAAGCATATGCGTATCTTGCGAAATGTTTTTCAAATCTATTGAGAAATAAGGCTTTATAACTGTGAGATGTATAAATTTACTATAAAATAATACATCAACAGCCCATTAAATAGGTTCTAAATTTAAAATAAATCAAACCCTAAAGAATAGCAAAATAATAATGAATTATGAAGTTTAATGCTTACATCCTCTTACTTTTCCTTGTTTGCATGTGTGTAAGTTCTATTGGTTATGCTCAAAATGAGGTAACTGAAGGGACTTATAACCTGCGATTCAAGCCCCCAACTGTTGATTGTAGTGGCGAACAGCCAGTCTATTGTACGGTCGTGCAAATTCAGTCTGGTGTGGTTGGTGAAGATTTTTCGATTGGGGCGCATACCATTTACCTTTTCTTTAATGCGGATGCTATCCAATTTGATCCTGGAGTAGCCCCACCTTATACTTCTTTGACCTTTGGTGATGGTACTGCATGTGCCTTTAATGGAACACAAGTCCCTTATTTTGCTGCTGATTTCGATTATATCAATGCTCAACCAGATGGTTCGCCACTTGGTGAAGGTAATATGACCACCAATATGGCACTTCCTAACTTTGGATGTCCATTGGTTGATGTTGATCCGAATGATGGCGCAAATGGCTGGATTGATGTTGGACAATATTGCTGGGTAGTTATTGATGAAAACGAACCAGTAAACATCACTTTCGATCCTGTCTTAACCGAATTTAACCTTGATTCTAATGTCCCTGAACATACACAAGGTATACTAGATGATGCTGCTGTACAAGGAGCAGCGGCTTGTATTAGTTGTCCTGTGGCAGGTGATTTTACTCCTGCAAATGGAAGCGAAGATCTGTGTAGCTCTAATACGGCTGCGACCCTACCTGTGGTTAATGTTACAGGTTCAGGTGCAGATGCCGCCGTTTATACTTGGACGCAAACTGCTGGCCCTAGTGTTAGTGTTAGCCCTGGTCAGAGTCCTTCTTTTAATTTTGCTGCGGTAACAGATTGTACGCCTGTCACCTACTCTTTTAGCCTCAATATTGGTTGTGCGGATGATGCTGCCGTTAGTTTAGATGGTGGTACTTATTCTTATACTGTATATCCACAACCAACGAGTCCAAGCATTCTACAAACCTCCTCTGGACAAATTTGTACTTACTCTGTAGAGGCTGCTTGTCCTTCCATTGATGTACTGAGTAATACAGATGTCCCTAACCAACTTTCTGGTACAACAGGACAGACATTTAGCTTAGAAGTTTCTAATGCTGCTTGTGCGGCAGTAGCTTTTACCATTCCTGTTCCTGATTGTTATGCCGCTTGTCCAACACAAGCAGATGTTAATCCAACTGCTGAAGTAATGGATCTTTGTGGAGATTTTACAAATGATGAGACGCTACCATTAGTTGGTATCGGTGGAGCCAATGCCAATAAAGGTACTTATACTTGGACACAAACAGGTGGGCCTAGTAGTATTAATATAGGTACTGGTGTAACGCCTAGCATTAGTTTACCTGCTAATGCTTCTGATTGTGATGTAGAAACCTATACTTTCTCCTTGACTATTAGTTGTGAAGATAATCCAGCAGTTAGTATTAATGGAGGAACTGTTACCTATAATGTTTATCCTGTGCCTGCTGCACCAAGAATTAATCGTGTTAATGATGTTTGTGAATATGTCATTGAGACAAATTGTGATTTTGATGTTTTATCGGTCACTAGTATTCCTAATCAGGCTCCAGGTTCAAGTGCTTCAACAATTAGTATAGGTGTTAGTAATCCAGGTTGCGGATCAGGTCCAACAGGACCAACACCTGTTCCTTTTGATGTGGAAATTCCTGCTTGCCCAGAAGAGCCTATTGCTTGTCCTAATAGCGCAGATGTCACGGCATTCTTGGATGTAAGTTTAGATATTTGTCCTAGTGATAATAATGTTACTTTCCCTACAGCCAGCATTAGCGGTGCTAACGCAGGGAATGCGACTTTTACTTGGTCTCAAACAGAAGGTCCAACTGTTAATGTTTCCCAAATTGCTCAACCTAGTATTAGCCTTCCAGCGAATACTGGTTGTGATGCCATTACTTACGCTTTCAACCTAACCGTAGGTTGCTCTGAAGATAGTGGTTTAGGATTTGATGGTGGTACAGTTACTTATGTGGTTTATCCAAGCCCTCAATCTCCAAGCATCCAACGATTGAATGATGTTTGTGAATACATTATTGAGCCAGCTTGTCCTAATGATATTCTAATTCCATCTACTGTTGACCCTAAAAATCCAGGTGTTGGTGCCACTCAATTAGAGGTTAGTGTAGCTAATGCTTCTTGTACTAGCGATGGTCAATCGTTCTTATTAACGGTTGATGCTTGTCCAGGTATTCCTACAGATGATTGTCCAACAAGTAATGATTTTGGTGCAGCAAGTGGAACAGAGATGATTTGTGCTACTGATTTGAATAGAGAATTACCATTTGTATCAGTAAGTGGTGATGGTGCTGGAAATGCGACCTTTACTTGGACACAAACAGGTGGACCTAGTATAAATGTAGGCTCGGGTAATAATCCTAGCATTACCTTAACTGCTCCAACAGGTTGTTCTTCTGAAGTCTTCTCTTTCTCCTTAAGTATCGGTTGTTCAGAAGATAGCAGCGTTGATTTAGATGGTGGAGATCATAGTTTTATTGTTTATCCACAACCAACATCACCAACAATTAGTCGTTTGAATAATGTATGTGAATATGCAATTAGCCCTGCTTGTCCAGATGATATTTTATCTGATACTGATGTACCAAATCAAGCTCCTGGAGGTACAGGCGCATCCTTCTCTGTAACCGTTTCTAATCCAGGTTGTACAACAGGAGCATTCTTTAGTGTCAACTTACCAGATTGTCCTTCTGAAGCCATAGATTGCCCTGAAACTAGTGATTTTACAGCTTTAAATATAACAGAAGAATTATGTGGTTCAACAGATAATGAGGTCACATTCCCAGCTTTATCAGTCAATAATAGCAATGCTTTTGTAGGCTGGATTCAAAATTCGGGACCTGTTGTTAATATTGGTGCAGAAAGCACTCCTAGTGTTACTTTAGGAGCTAATAACTCTTGTAGCCCCGTCGTTTACTCTTTCCAAGCCATTGTTGGCTGTACCCAAGATGCAGGCGTAGTATTAGATGGTGGTTCAGTAGCGTATACGGTTTATCCTACACCTAAAGCACCAACTATTGCTCGTATTAGTGGTGTTTGTGAATATGTGATTAATAAGAATTGTAATGATGATGTCTTATCTACTAATACTGTAGGTAATGAAGATCCTGGTTTTGCAGGTGGAAGCATTCCTATTGCTGTATCTAATGGTGTTTGTACTTCTGTTACATTTGATGTAGCAATACCAGAATGTCCAAACAACCAAGTAGATTGCCCTAGTCAAACAGATATTGTAACAGTCAATGAAACCTTAGAAATTTGCAATAATGAATCTGGCAACCTGGTTAGTTTACCAACAGTTGAAGTAACTGGTGAATTTGCTAATAAGGCTACATTTACATGGACTCAAATTTCTGGTCCTTCTGTAAGTATTCCAGCAGGTACCGCACCAAGTGTTGAATTACTACAAAACGCCACTTGTGATCCTGTAAGTTATATCTTTAGTTTAACGATTGGTTGTACAGATGATAGTGGTTTGAGCCTTGTTGGTGGTTTGGTAACTTATCGTTTATACCCAGACGCTAAAGCTCCTACAATCGCTCGATTAAATGACGTTTGTGAATATAGTTTAACACCAAACTGTCCAAATGATGTATTAAGCCCTGCAACAGTTCCTAGCCAAGCATTGGGTACTTCTGGTGCGACTTTTAGTGTAGAAGTGAACAATGGTATTTGTAATAATAGTTTAGTGGTACCTATTCCTGATTGTACAGTTCAAGCAGTAAATTGCCCAACACAAGCAGATGTTAATTCCTTCTCTGGTGTAACCCAGCTTTGTAATGATCCTGCTGGTAATGCTTTTACCTTACCAAACGTTTCGGTAAGTGGAGCCAATGCAGGAAGAGCCATTTTTAACTGGGAACAAACAGCAGGTCCTTCAGTAGAGGTACCTAATGGAGCTTCGCCATCCCTTACTTTATTACAAAATGCGACCTGTGAAGCAGCGACCTATACTTTCAAACTCAACATTACTTGTACAGATGATCCTGAAGTATTACTAGATGGTGGAGAGATTACAGTTGTTGTCTACGCTGCTCCTCAAGCACCTGTGATTAGCCGTTTGAATGCAGTTTGTGAATATAGTATTACCCCAGCTTGTCCTGGTGATATTCTTTCTACTACAGATGTACCAACACAAAATCCAGGAGATGCCAGTTCTTCTTTAAATGTAGAAGTATCTAATGCTGGATGTACTGCTGTTGCTTTTGAAGTAACCATTCCTGCTTGTCCACAATTCTCTACTTGTCCAGAACAAACAGATGTAGAGCCAGTATCTACTAATGAGACTTTCTGTTTAACGGCTGCACAAGATATTCAATTACCAATCGTAGCAGTATCTGGAGCTAATGCAGATAAGGCCACTTTCACTTGGACACAAATTGGTGGTACTAGTCTTAGCATTGAACAAGGTGCTATTAGCTTACCAGTTAATGAAACTTGTGAAGTAGCCTCTTATGTATTCTCTTTAATCATTGGTTGTACAGAAGATGAAAGTTTAAGCTTGAATGGAGGTACAGCAGTTTATACAGTTTATCCACAAATTCAAGAGCCTACTATTGTTAGATTGAATGAAATTTGTGAGTACAGTATCACCGCAGTATGTCCTGATGATGTCTTAAGTCCAGCAACAATTGCCAATCAAACACCAGGCACAGCTGCACAAGCTATTACCGTAGAAGTCAGTAGAGAAGGTTGTGGTAGCACAAGCTTTGATATGATGATTCCAGAGTGTACAGACATTCCTGTACCTTGTCCAACTGCTGATGATGTGGTATCTAATAGTTTTGTTGAAGAGATTTGTGGAGGTGAAGATGCTAGTATTAGCTTACCAGAAGCAACAATTAGTGGCTTAGGTATTGGCAAAGCGACTTACACTTGGATGCAAACAGCAGGACCTTCCGTATCTATTAGTGGAGGAGCTAACCCAACTGTAGTATTGAATAATGATAATGCTTGTGAAACGGTTAGCTATACTTTTGTATTGACAATTGGTTGTATTGATGATGAGTCTGTAGCCATTGAAGTAGGTCCTTTCACTTATACCGTTTATCCTGCTGTACAAGCTCCAACAGTAATGAATGATGGACTTAATAACTTTACAGTAACTACTGTTTGTGATGGTGATGTAGCAGATCCTTCAGAATTTTCATTAGTTCCAGGTGATTCAAATATGGTAACGATTAATGTAGATGGTAATGGAGGAATTTGTCCAAAAGCCAACTTTGATGTAGAGGTAGAGATTTTAGAGCCAAATTGTCCAGAAATTAATTGTAAGATACGGTTTGATAATGGTAAAACATTGTACTATATATTAGCTGTTCCTTCTGGTGGAGTACCTTCAGGCGGAGAAGGGAATTATACGATTATCCTAGAAGATGGATCGGAAATTACCGCATTCCCTGATGTAGCAACAGTACTTGGTCCTTATCCATTCTTCGGTGCTTCTCAAAGTGTTTTACTTGAAGTTACAGACGGTTCTAACTGTCCTAATGGTTTCTGTGAAGTATTGGTCACAACCACAGTTGATGTTGAACTACTTGATTTTAGTGGTGAGGTATTGCCTACTGGTAATGAACTCAACTGGATTACAGCTAATGAAATAGATCACGACTACTTCAAATTACTACGCTCTGACGATGGCAATAATTATGAAACCATCGCTATTGTAGATGCCATTGGTCAAGAAGCACAAGGAAGTACTTATAGTTACTTAGACAAGCAAGGCTTTACAGGAATCGTTTACTATCAATTAGAAATGGTTGATCTTGAAGGAAATAGTACATTCTCTAATACCATTACCTTACATAAAGAAAGAAGTGGTACAGGCATTATTGATATTGCGCCAGTTCCTACACAAGATCAATTAAATATTACTTATAGTGTTACCGATGCTAAAGTCATTGATCTACAGATTTTCGATACATTAGGACAATTGGTTAGAACAATCAAGGCAGATGTATCTCAAGTAGGTATTAACCAAATTTCACTTGATATAAATGCGCTACCTACAGGAGTTTATTTCCTTCAATTATCTGATGGAAAACAACTCGATAGCCGTAAAATCATCAAGGAATAATATTTTGGCATAAGATTAGTGGTCTTTAATCAAAGATCACTAAAACCATAACACATTATAGTACTACTAGATATTAATGTCAAATAGTACTCATATTATTAAATATCTATAAAACCAATAGGTTGAGTGATCAAAGATCAATAATTACTCAGCTTATTGGTTTTTTTTGTGAAATTATGCACCGATTTGTAACATTATATCACCTAAGCCGTATTATCTAACAGAATAACAAAATTAATGATGCGTATTTTCAAGTTTTTTATTCTGTTGGTAATCAGCTCTTTCTTACTAATAATAAGTAACAACACTTTTGCTAATAATGGCACTAAACCTAAAGGTTTGGATTCAGATAAGAATAAAAAGGAAGCTAAAAAAGATACCTTGCGAGAAGGTGTGGATAATTTACTGTATCAAAAGCGCAAGCGAGATGTAGATATTAACCATACAGTATTGAAAGACGCAGCATTGTGTGATTTAGATGCTAAATTCAACTTGAAAGTACAAGGACTTTCGGTAGAATTTGTTAACCGTGCAGAAGGAGAATTTACAGATATAGAATGGACGTTTGGAGACGGTTATTTATCACAAGATATTCTATCTGCTCAACATACTTATGAAAAGGAAGGCATGTACTACTTTTCTATGACGGTCTATAATGCATTAAATAGTTGTATTGATGTGTATTCGGGACATTATTTTTTGAGCAGCAAAAACAGTAAAAAATAATTTATTCCAAATAACAATAGCATTTTTAAACGGAGTAACGCTCTTTGTTACTTAATTATTTTATTTCGTCGCCTTAGCTATTATAAAAATAGCTTAATTGTTTAGGTTAGGCTGTGGAAATTAAGACAACATTACATTTATTTTTCCACATAGCCCCCTTTTCCCCAAATTAATAAATATGCCCGTACAAAAAATTAGAACAGCTCTGATTGGATGTATGGGCGTTTTTTTGTGTTTATTTTTATAGCAAACAATGAATACATGAAGCAAAAATGCTCAATCCTTAAAAGAAGGATTGAGCATTTTTGTTTTGTTTAAACCTATTTTTCCATTTCATAAATGGATTTCAATAAGCATTACTTTTTCACTTTCAAAACCTGACCAGGCTTTAATTTAGAACGCTTAGTTAGATTATTAGCAGCCAATAATCCATTGACTGTATTTTTAGGATACTTTTGGCTAATGCCCCAAATGGTATCGCCTTTTCTAACCGTATACGTTGCCCAACCTTGATTCACAGTTGATCGACTTGCAGAACTGCTTTTGCTACTATTACTAGCATAGCTAGAAGAAGATTTTTTGTAAATTTTCAACTTCTGACCTGGACGAATCAAATTCCCTACTCGATTCCATTTTTTGAGCTGTGCAACGGTGACACCATGCCGACGAGCAATCTTAGAAAGTGTTTCACCAGAACGAACTCTATGATAAGTCAAATTACTATTGCTAGAAGAGCTACTTCGATTATTCACCCAAGAAGTTCCATAATTCGTCATCTGTGAATTTACCATTTTGAGTTGCATTTCAGAAGTCTGCATATAAGCATAAATTCCTGAACGATAACTATCAAATGACCAAGCTTCATAACTTGGTAAGCGCAAATCATAACTTACACCAGCAGGTACTGAACGATGACGCAGGCCTGGGTTCAATAAATCTAATTTCGTTATATCTACATTCGTATATTGAGCTACTGCTGCCAAATGTAAAGGTCCTACTACATTAACGGTTTCTGTATCCGCAAAAGCATCAACATTCGCTACAGTAATTGGATACAAATTGTGTTCATAACTGTGATTCATCCAATATACACAAGCAATGAATGCAGGCACATAACCTCTCGTTTCTCTTGGTAAATAAGGCTTGATTGACCAAAAATCACGCTTCCCACCAGATCGACGAATCGCCTTACTCACATTACCTGGTCCACAATTATAAGCCGCAATTGCCAAGTACCAATCGCCATATTTATTATATAAATCACGTAAAAAACGACAAGCCGCATCTGTTGCTTTATAAGGATCTCTTCGCTCATCTATTTGTGAATTGATTCTCAAACCATACATCTTTCCTGTCCCTTTCATAAACTGCCAAATACCTGTTGCACCAGCTCTAGAAACTGCATGAGGATCAAGGGCAGATTCTACAACAGCCAAATATTTTAACTCATTAGGTAGTCCATATTGTGCCAATTTCTCCTCTATCAATGGGAAATAAATGTCCTTATAGCCCAATACTCTTTCTGATACATCTCGTTTATTCTTTGTATATACATGAATAAAATTACGAATAGAACTATTGAAACGAAGTGGAATAGCAGAAGAAATAGAATAAACTCGACTACTGTATTCTGAGTCTGAAAAAGTAGGAACATAGGATGAGGAACTGCGATAAGTATGACTAGTTGGTTGGCTATAAGCAGAAGAAATGTAATTGGAACCCCTACTGCCACTACTAGAGGAATAATAAGTATTACCACTACTAGTAGTATAACTTTTACCTGTGGAATGTGTTGGACTAGCACTAGTTGCAGCAGGTGTACTACTAGCACTATAATAAGTTCGTCCATCTATTATTCTGGTCTCATTCCCACTACCACTTGTCGGCGTAGGAACTGGTGTAGTCGTTGATGTTGTTGTCACTGTAGCTCCTACAGGCTTATAAATAACCGTCGTAGAGGAAGCGCTACCATCTTCTGTGGTGGTGCTATTAATAACCTCTTTGGTAAAATTTTGATCAGATATACCATAACTCACTTCCGTTGTGCCACTTGTAGTCGTTTGACCACTTGTTGTAGCTGCTGGAACTGGAGTTGTTGTCGATTGTTGAACAGTTGAAGTAGTGGTATAAGTCTCTGAAATACCATAACTCACCGAGCTATCGCTTCCTGATTGTGCTAGTGTTGAAAAACTAACAGTAATAGAAAAGAGAAAAGCGAGCTGGAATAGAACAATTCTTTGCATACGGTTTTCAGTTTTTAAGTGATTGAGTTAAACTAATATTAAGCTAATCTTTAATATACACCTCTTTTAGTTAAGTTTATATTAAGCAAGCATTTAAGGCACAAGATAGACAACACAAAGTAGGCCAAGTCAGAAATATTTAGTGCAGAAAATCTATAATTGAAATTGTAAGTTTATTTTTTTACAATTCCTAATATAAAAGCATTAAAACAAATACTTATTTGACTTAATTATCGCTACACCTTATTATTTATTCTTTGTGAGATAGCAAATGCAATATAGAAAGTAATCTAGTTATTCATTCAGTTTTATGAGTATTAACTAATGCATAGTATTCTTAAAAGGTGTAGCTACTCATAAAAGAGATTAGGTATATGTGAGATGTTTGTGAGCTAAAGAGTAAAATAAAATTCTATAACAAATAGACTTGGAAAATATTGCTGGGTTATTGAGATGTGACCTATCTTGTTTGTCTATCATTCTGATTACAAAAATAAGCAAAAGTAACATGACTATTGAGGTAATCAGTAAGTTTTTCTGGTCTAAATTCGCAGGAAAATAAATAAAATGCTTGGACTTTGAAAATTATTACTGTTAAAGGATCGTAAAAAAATAATCATTATATGAGAGTCACCAATAAATATTGCTGAGTTGAATAGAATACCTTATATTTGTAGAATAGTCATTACTCTTCTTCACATTATTAAATAGTAACAAATGAACTCGACGATTGAGCCAATACAAAGCCCTCAAATCCAGAAAAGAACCTACAATAGTCCTGCACTAGCAAAATTTATTAAAAGGGTTAAAAATCCTTTCCTTTTTCGTCTGTTTACCTTAACCAAAATGCCACTTGGTTTTTTCTGCGGTGTCAAGCTCGTCCAAGTCAATACAGAGCGAGTTGCTTCTCGAATGCCTTTCAGATGGTTCAACCAAAATCCTTTCCGTTCTACACACTTTGCAGCACTCGCAATGGCAGGAGAATTACCTACAGGTCTTTTGGGCTTAATGGCTATCGAACATTTTGGCAAGCCTGTTTCTATGTTGGTTATTGATATGCAGGCAGAATACTTTAAAAAAGCTGCTGATGTAACCACTTTCGTTAGCGAAGATGGCCCAGCCTTTTTTAAAGCAGTAGAAGAAACCATCGCTACAGGTGAAGCCAGAGTCGTTGATGCCACATCTATTGCCAGAAATAAAGAAGGGGTAATTGTTGCCAAATTTAAATTTCGCTGGTCATTAAAGGTGAAATCAAAAAAATAAATACGCATCTCCTCACTTTTTGTTGGCTAATTGTCCACTAATAATGGCTGCAATACCTAGTTGATAGCCTAGTAGCCCAAAGCCAACAATCACTCCCTTAGCATTCGGGCTAATAAACGAATGATGTCGAAAAGCCTCTCTCGCAAAGGTATTAGAGATATGTACTTCGATAACTGGTGTGGTGATGCTTGCAACAGCGTCACCCAATGCTACTGAGGTATGGGTATATCCACCTGGATTAAATACTATACCATCAAAAGAAAAACCTACCTCATGTAATCTATTGATAAGACTACCTTCATGGTTGCTTTGGTAATAGTCTAAACGATGTTCAGGAAACTGACGCTGTAAGCCCTCAAAATAATCCTCAAATGTTTGACTACCATAAATATGTGGTTCTCTTGTGCCAAGCAAATTGAGATTAGGTCCATTGAGTATTAAAATATCCATTGGCTAAATTTAAATGATAAAAATGCCCCTATCTGCTTACCTTCCTATCTTTAAAGCTTACCTCAAACTAGAAAAAGGAAGTGCTGATAGTACGATAACATCCTATCTTAGGGATGTGGGTAAATTTAATGAATATTTGACGGAATATTACCCCGATGTAGACTTAAATACCATCACCTTAGATCATGGTGTCACCTTTGTTGGTTATTTGATGGATTTAGGGGTCGGTGTAGCGACCCAATCTCGCACATTATCTGGCTTAAAAGCCTTTTTTACCTTCCTCCGCATTGAAAACATCCTCAAAGACAATCCTTTAGCCCTTTTGGATCACCCTAAATCCAGTCGTAAACTACCTGCTGTTTTATCTATTAGTGAAATAGATGCGATGATTAATGCCATAGATCACAGCTATGCAGAAGGGGTTCGCAATCGAGCCATCATAGAAACACTTTATGGATGTGGCTTAAGGGTTTCAGAATTAACCAATCTCAAAATATCTGGCTTTTACCCCGAAATTCAATTCATTAGGGTTGTTGGTAAAGGCAATAAGGAACGATTGATTCCTATCAATGAATCTGCCATCAAACATATTTTAATCTACCTCAGTCAAATTCGTCAGCATCAAAAAATTAAAGAAGGCAAAGAAGATTTTTTATTTTTGAATAGGCGTGGCAATCCCTTATCTAGGGTCATGATTTTTTATATTGTTAAAGACTTAGCTCAGAAAGCAGGCATTCAAAAAACGGTTAGTCCACATACCTTTCGCCATTCATTTGCGACTCATTTATATGAAGGGGGAGCCGATTTACGTATTATCCAAGATATGCTTGGACATGAATCCATTACCACAACGGAAATCTATGCTAAAGTTGAACAAACACATTTAAGAGCAGTAATGGAACGCTTTCATCCAAGATTTTGATCAAAGTCAGCTCTAAAAACATACAAATCTATTTTTATTTTAAAAACAATTATACTTCCAATATAACACAATAATAGCTTGACTACAAGCATAGTAAACATCTATCTTACTCGTATAAAATGTAATTATTTTTTACATTATAAACATTTTATTTACAAATACCCTGCCTGTTTTATATCTTTGGGCATCCTTATTGTTTTTAATAGATATAAAATTAAATTATGAAACGTTTTTTTCTATTTTGGGTACTCTTATTATTTATGTTTGGTTGTTCTAAAGAAGAGGTGTCTAATGATTTGGTTGATGATTCACACATTGTGGTAGATGAAATTATAGAAGCCAGACTCCATAGCACTAACAAAGTTTTCAATTGGCAAGATGTGGATTTGGATGTATTATGGAAAGCAGTAAAAGAGGGTGATAACCTTGTTACTGTTGGTTATGGTGGCGCAGATGATTACGATAAAGTGAATGATACTAGGCTACAAAAGCAAAAAGAAACCTTATTAGACGATATTCTCCGATTAGAAAAAGAAGTATTAGGTAAAAAAACTCAAATGAGTGATGTACTTCTAACAGCAAACAAAACACTCACCTATTTCGATGTATTTATTTTCAACAAAAAGACATTAGAATTTATCAAAAGTCAACAAAACATACGTTATGTAGAACCTGCTAATTATATTTTCAAAGGAAAAGCACGTAAGGGTTCTGCAAAAACTTCCTCTTTAGGTTGTGGAACAGATGCTCAAACCATCAGTTCTAGTGATTATAGCGTTGTTGCGCCAGCAGCTTGGGTACCTTGGAATTTTGCTCACCACAATATCCAACAAGCATGGAATCATAGTACTGGTGCTGGTATTGGTGTTGGTGTGATTGATACAGGTATTTCTCCAGATCAAGATAATTTTGATTCTGATTTCAATTCAGGTCAATCTAGTGGACGTTCTGTGGGAAAAGATGGTACTTATGTTAGCTCTTGGTGGCCTTGGGCAGATCCTGATGGTCCAGACGATCAATGTGGACATGGTACTTCTATGGCAGGTATGGTGGCTGCTCCTAGAACAGGTGAAAATGTTCCTGTAGGTGTTGCTTATAATGCTAATTTATTTACAGTAAGAGGTACAAATGATGTCGTATTAGACGGTTATAGCGAGCAAGATGGTGTAGCGGATGCGATTACACTTCTAGCGAATAGGTCAAATACGAAAGTAATCAGTATGTCTTTAGGACATATTTTTTCTGTAGGAAAAATTTCGGATGCGGTTAAATATGCAGTAAATAGAAAAGGAAAATTATTCTTCTCTGCTGGTGGAACTTCTACTTACTATACTTCTTGGTATGGGGTGATCTTTCCTGCTTCTATGTCAGAAACAGTAGCAGTTACAGGTATTACAGACGGAAGCTACTACGAAACTTGTGCAGTATGTCATAAGGGAAGTGAAATCGATTTTACCATTGTCATGCAGCGTGATGGTGATGATAGCCGTACTTCTGTTTCTCTTGGTTTCGATGGTAATACTGCTAATTATGTTGGTGGTTCTTCTATTGCGACTGCAACTACAGCTGGTATTGCAGCCTTAGTATGGGCGCAACATCCAAATTGGAAAAATGATAGAGTGTTACAAAAATTAAAAGAATCTGCTCATTTATATCCTAATAGAGATGGTAATTTTGGATGGGGGACTATAGATGCCTTACAAGCTGTTCAATAAAAATAATGGCTTAGTAGTGTAGTAGATTAGGATTAAAAATATTTAATTTTAACGCTTAGTAACAGTCAAAATCCAGATATAAATAAACAAAGGGAGGACAATAGTTCCTCCCTTTATCATTATAATTATAATACCATCCAGCACTACCCTATCCTACTCTGGCAATAATAAAGCCGTCACCGCAGCCGTATTTCTTGCCCAAGCCAAATCATACACCTCATCCGCCTCTGCTGGATCATCCACTATGTTCAAGTTTTGCGCTTTGGCACGCACATTCAATAAATGTCCAACGCTCAATTTACTTCTACTATCCAATTTGCGTAGTAAAGCCTCGACATTAGACAAGCTCAAATTCTGTACAATCTGTCCTTCAAAAGCCATTTCTAACCAAACGATAGCACGATTTTCAATATCCAATACGCCAAATACCAAACCTTTGGTCAAACCTTGGGTAATGCGTACTTGATGCTGTACGGTAGAAGGATCGTAAGCTACACCTGTTTTTTCAGAAATCTTCATAGGGTGTTGACTATCCATCCAACCAACAACAAGATTTGGGGAAATACTTCCCATACTGTAGGCATTACAAGTAAAACTGACGTATTTGGCTCCCTTTTCAGTCAATAAATCCACATCAATCTCAATGTATTCTGCGGTACCGACTTTATCTGGAATATTGATAATATCTCCACTATGCTGACAACCTGTGATGGTCAATTCATCGTAAGAACAGTATTCCGTTTTATCTGGGTAAGCCACTTTACAACTCAAATCCATATCCAAATGCTGGGCAGGCAATCCAGTACCCCATTGCATAAACAAACGTACCTTTTGACCCAATACCCGAAAACGAGTTCCCATCAATGCACTAGGTACATCTTGAATCGTTTCACTACGTTCTCCAATTGCCATAGGTATAGCTTCCAAACCCTCCGCAATGTAGACTTTTTCATTTGGATTCTCCATTTTGGCAAAGCGATTCGCCAAAGCCTCCACGCAAACATCTTCCATCGCCTTTTGCATCCACTTCAACTGTACATCTGCATAATCATTCAATCTTGGATTGGCTGGGATTTCCTTGCGTGTGCTACCCAATGGTTTAACCGATCTGCTCGCATCTTTTGTAAAGTATAAAGGTGCGTACATATTTAAAGTCAATAATAATCGAGTAGGTATTTTATCTGTAATCTCCTTGAAATTACTGATCGTTGATTTCGGTCCCAACCACAACATATTGGCAAACAAAGAACGGGCAAATATACCTGGTCGCTGCTTCAATAAGGCAAAAGTCTCGTTGTTAGAGCGTTGTAACCTGAAATGGTCAACACGTCCTTGAAATACTTCGTATTCCTCTTTGTGAAACTTATCCAACAAGGTTTTCAAGTTGTCAAAGCCTTTCTTTTTGCTGTATTCCACCAAGCGAAGCGCACGAATAAAGCGTATCCACATATTGCGCTTAGGATGCATGATTTCACAAGCCTGTTGAGCCGATAAATCCAAATCATTCAACCATTGCGCTACTATTCTACATTCTTTTCGGCTGTATTTCAACTTCATTTCCTTTTTAGCTGCTTTCTCTGCACGTTTTCTCGCCTTTACAGCTCTTGGCTGAGTAAAGTGCAGCATATTCCTTGTTTTGCGGTATACAATGGTTTTGGGCTGTACAATTTGCAAGAATCCTGTATGTTTGTACCATAAGTAACGAAGGATGTCATTGGGGTTACTAAAGTAAGTAGCAGCTTTTTCGGTCTTCCCTTCTACCACTAATGCTTCAATCACCACCATCAAAGTCTCCTTCATCTCCACCTTTACTTCCTTTGGCACTTGGTAATGGGCTAAAAGACTTCTAAGACTGTCGATTTGTGTCGCATCTAAAGCTACTTTTGACTCTAATAAATCATGGAAGTATTGTCGCATCTCTTTATCTGTCCACAAATCCAATATCTGCAAAGTACTTCCTTGACCGTAATTTTCAATTTCTCCAAACTCAAAAGGCGTTTTACAGAATGGGCAACCATTGTAGCGTTCTAGTGGGAAGGTATTTTTAGGGATACGATGTTGACAAGGTAAGAGTGTTCCTCTCTTGCTTTTTGTTAGGTTAGCCAATAAAGTAACGATGTAATCAATTGTACTTTCGCATGTTGGCTTATCCCAACCCTTTACTAGAGGAGTCCAATTTTTATTCACCCCTTTCACCTCTTTTAAGGTATCCAAAATCGTCGCTTTTACGCTAATATCTGCATTATTAATGGCATCCAATAAGGGTTCTGAGAAACCAAAGCCTAGTTTTCTAGCATTGGCAACCAATACAGAAGTATCTTCTTGTAATAGCTGATGTTTTGGATTTTTTCCTGCCAATACATCTACAAAAAGTTTCTGCTGCCTCATAGCGACTTTCATTACTGCTTTACTCATGATTGATTGGCTTTTAGTGATTGGGAATATCATTATTCATAAAAAACTCAGGTAATTTCCCATCTTTTTTTCTCTTAAAAGTTGTAGTAAGATGTGATTGACCTGAGTTTATAATTTTGTAAAATGGTGATTTAGAAATTACGGCTGTTTAAATCTAACAATTTGTATGTAGTAAATTCCTATTGACCATTTTTGGTCGGGCAGGTAGGACTCGAACCTACGACCTGGCCGTTAAAAGCGGAGGAGTAAATTTATATTGACCTTGATTTTTTAGCTAATTTTAGATAATCTATAAATTTTACCTGCTCTACCAACTGAGCTACTGCCCGAAATAAAATCATTGAAGGAAGAAGATTTTGTAAAAAACAAAAGGTAATTTTGAAGGTTGGTTTAAGGTTGAAGTAACTTTCAATTGACCTGTTTGTATTTTCTTACAATTCCTTCATTCTTCAATGATGCTTCAAAGGTAAATGGTGGGGGTGCAGTCTTTTTGCGTAGTTATTTTTTTTTAAGAAATAACTTGGCTTTCGCTGATTTTTTCTAAAGAAAAAACTTTTAAAACGACCAAGTCTAGTACTTGTATATTTACAATATTCTAGTGAAATGACAGGTCGCTCCTACGAAGCTAATAGTATTAGCTCCGTAGGAGCCAGACTGTTTGTAGAAAAAATGAAAACTATGCCACAAAGCTCCATAGGAGCAACCTGTCAAGTTTTCGAAAAACTCACTCGCAATATACTTCCCCCAATATGTCATGCATTCTATTTAGCTTATTTATTTTTTTTATAGTACTTGTAGTTTAATTCATGAAACACCTTAGCTTGTTGTCCTGTAAGCTTTTCTATTGGTCTATATATTTTTTCAACAAAGTCGTCTTCGTCAAATAAATTGTATTTCGAAGAAAGCTTATTATTAACTGATACTATATTTCCATAATGAATATAATTATTGACACTTTCATGTGAAATATAATAGCGATGTTGAATATTTATAGTAGACCTGAAATGATTATTCTCCTTATATTCTATAGGACGATTCTTAGTTAGCTTAAATAATCCTTTTTGATTAATATGATAAGCAGGATGTTCAGGAATTCCTTGCATAGCTATTCTTCCATCAGGATACTTATATAATCCTCCTGCACGTATTAGTTCAAGTGTATCTGTATCAACACTACCTTTCAATACTTTATATACTAAAAATTTATGACTAGTGTATATATGGTCTCCTATTAAAAACCCTTCTGCACTTATTATCTCTCCTTCAATTACAATAGATACATCATTAACTGTACTAACAAAATCATTAAGACTTGGCATATGTTTTTGATGACTACACTGAGCATAAATATTATGATTCTGCACTATCAAAACAACAAGACTAAATAGCAAATAGAAATGAAATATTTCTTTTCTCATTTTAACTAATTTAATGTTATTAAAATCTAATTAGTAACAGTCAAAAAATAATTTCCTCATTTTGATGGATAAATTTAACCCTATACTTCTTAACTGCTCCTCAAAATCAAGTATTGAAAAACATCTTGGTCAAACAGTTGCTGTATCTGGAAAGTTGAAATGGAAAAAAAGTAAAA
>JAHDFT010000040.1 GCA_020628015.1 Bacteroidota bacterium | reverse complement strand
AAATTTCCCTAAGCAAAATTTGTACACTTATTTTTCACTTGTTCCTTACTTAATAAGGGCTATGGGATTCTGACTTTACAATCCTAAGTTTTTAGCTCTCTAAAGAATAATAAAAAATACACTTAATTCAATAACAAGCCTATTTTTACTTATTCCTAATCAGAATCTTACTAACACTTATATAGTATAACCATTCACTAACTATTTCTAAATCAAAGTCTTCTTTATTCATATAATGATAATGGAAAAAAGCAAATAACGTATTTATTTTTTCATTATCACATTAGTTTTGTTTTTCAGAAAATCACTTTTACTCTCGTTTTGTACAGACAATTTGCCCTTTATATTTCAAGCTAATTGCCTTATATTTTTTCCACTTTAAGGTATTGATTCCTTGTTGATAAAGTGTTTTAAGTATGTTTAATTTCTCTTCTACTCGTTCAATGGGTCCAAATTCAATTTCTAAGTGTCCAATCTTAGGAATAAGAATCAAATCTCCATTTTTGCGTACATAAATTTGTTCAATTAAGGCATTGTAAAACGCATCTTTTTGAAACCGTAACATCAATTGGTGTAATGCTTGGGTCATTTCATGCGCTACAAGGCTATCCAGTCGTCCATTGTCTTTGACATATCCAGTAATTACTGGCACTCTTGAGGAAAAAGACCTGCTGACAGGCATTTTTTCACCCTCATAACTCAAATAGTAGCTTTGATTCTGTTCGTTAATCACTCTTGCGAGTGGGTTACGTTGGTGGATATTCACCCACATATAACGATTCAAATCAATATAGATTTCTGCTGACTCAATGTATGGATGCTGCTCCATCTTCCTTTCCAAATCCTCTAAATCAAATTCACCAACTGCTGTTCCTTCTATTTTCTTTCCAGCAAAATCATACAGCATATTTTCAACATCTATTTCATCTACAAAAAAATTATCTTGGTTGTGGCTAATATTCACATTCAAACCCTTACATGGAGAGGCATGATGTGCTTGATCTGCCGCCACTAAAAAGACCACGAAAGTTGTACCTACTAAAAACCATAATAGCATGTACAATAGAGGTTGTATTTTCTTCCAAAATTCTTTCATGCCTTTTTAGAAAATTGATACTTGGTTAGTTGCTTTAGTGCTACCTTATTGATTAGTCAAGACTGTTTTAATATCTTCTCTCATAGCTCCAATATCACCAGCTCCAACAATCAATAAGACTTCAAAAGATTTATTTTTTAGGGTGTTTAGTAAGTTATCTTTTTTAATTAATACCGCTTCTTTGACATCTAAGCCTTTGAAAATGAGTTTTGAACTTACACCTGCTATAGGAGCTTCCCTTGCAGGATATATATCTAGTAAAATGACCTCATCTGCTAGACTCAAACTTGTTGCAAATTCTTCTGCGAAATCTTGTGTTCGACTGTATAAATGAGGTTGAAAAATAGCTGTTATCTTTTTTCCTTTATACAATTCTTTCACAGAACCAATTAGTGCTTTAATTTCTTCGGGATGATGAGCATAATCATCAATAAGCACTAAGTTTTCTTGATCAATGAGGTAATCAAAGCGTCTGCGAATCCCTTTGAAACAAGCTAATGCTGCTTTAATTGCCTCTGTTGATACCCCTAGATAATCTGCTACACTAGCTGCTACTAAGGCATTCTCCACATTATGTCTACCGTTCATTTTTAATTGACAATCCATTATTTTTTTCTCTCCCAAAACTAGATCAAAAATATAACGATTGTCTACAACCCTCAATTCACTTACCTGTCTATCTGCCTTTGGGTCTTCTAAAGCATAAGTTTTAAAAGTAAGTCCATCTAATGCTCCTTGAATAGATAAGCCTTTTTTAATGAACAGTATTCCTTCTTTATCAATCTGCCCACAAAATGTCAAAAAACTATTTTCAATATCTTTTTTATCCTTGTAAATATCGAGATGATCTGCATCTACAGCCGTTATCACAGCTACATTTGGAGACAATCTCAAAAAAGAACGATCAAACTCATCTGCTTCTACCACCACACTTTTGTCATGGCTATGTAAAAAATTGGAATGATAATTGTTCATTATTCCACCAATAAAAGCAGAGCAACCAAAATTTGAATGCGTTAGAATATGAGCAATTAAACTACTCACCGTTGTTTTGCCATGCGTCCCTGCAACAGCTACAGAATAAGCATTCTGAGTAATCAATCCCAACACTTCACTACGTTTAAGTATCCAGTATTTTTTGTCCTTGACAAACTGGAGTTCAGCATGATCTTTAGGAATCGCTGGTGTATAGATAACAATATCTGCCTCTTTAGGGATGTGGTTTGTATCTATTTCATACCATAGCTTGATGCCTTCTTCTTCCAACTGCTTAGTCAACTTGGTCATGGATCGGTCATATCCGCTCACTTGTATTCCTAAAAAATTAAAGTACCTAGCAATTGCGCTCATTCCAATTCCTCCAATTCCAATAAAGTAGGCAACCTTTATATTTTGAATACTTTTTTCCATTCTATCTTTTATGAGTAATGGATCATTAGTAACTATAGATTAAAGCTTTCACTTTCACCATTACTATCCTAGTAAACAGGATAGCAATTTGAGGATTGAGCTACAAGAAAGCAACGCTACCTTCTTTGCATAATGGATTCTTATTTTCATAACTAGTGCAATGTGCTAGTGCTGCTTATCGTACAAGAACAATTTTACTTGTTCTTAACAATTATGCTCTCATAACTCAATACTCAAACTCTATCTATAAATAACTATAATCTAACTAACTAAATCATTTTTATTACCTCTGCCGCAATTCGCTCTGCGGCATTGGTAATTGCCATTTCTTTTATATTTTTCGACAAAATACTGCCCTTATCTTTATCAAATAATACAGTATGTATTGCCTCATATAATTTTTCTTTTGCTTCTTTGTCTTTAACCATCAATGCTGCTCCTTTATCTACCATTGATTGAGCATTGGCGGTTTGATGATCTTCTGTAACATTTGGCGAAGGCATCAAAATAGCTGGTTTTCCAACGATTGCCAGCTCCGAAATAGTTCCTCCTGCTCTAGCTAAAATAGCATCCGCAGCGATATAGGCTAAATCCATTCGGTCTACAAAGTCTGTTGCCAATATCCAATCCGTTTCTCCTTCCACTTGTTTTTTAGCCCAGTCGATATAAGCTTTTCCTGCCTGCCAAATCAGTTGGATGTCTAGTTTTTTCAAGGCTTCTAGGTGAAAAGCAATGCCTTCGTTTATCCCTCTGGCTCCTAGACTTCCTCCTGTAATAAAAAGTACTTTTTTATTGGGATTTAAGCCAAAATGCTTGATGGCTTCTTCCTTTGTACCTTTGAGGTCTATGATGGCTTGTCTAACAGGACTGCCTGTAATGATGAGTTTTTCTTTTGGGAAAAACCGATCCATTGTATCATAGACTACACAAATTTTCTGTGCTGCACTACCTAATAAGCGGTTGGTGATCCCTGGAAAAGAATTCTGTTCTTGAATCAAAGCTGGAATCCCTTTCATTGTTGCCACCTTTACCAAAGGTCCGCTTGCGTATCCTCCTACTCCTACAACTGCATCTGGTTTGAAGCGATTAATGATTTTCCTAGATCGCCACATGCTAGAAAGCAGCTTGAAAGGAAAACTTAGGTTTTGAGCGGTTAATTTTCTTTGAAAACCACTAATCCATAAGCCTTCAATGGGATAACCTGCTGCTGGCACTTTTGTCATCTCAATTTTCCCCTCTGCTCCCACAAATAGTAAATCTATTGATGGGTCTAGTTTTTTCAAAGCATTTGCTATAGCTATAGCAGGGAAAACATGCCCTCCTGTTCCTCCACCACTTATGATGATTTTTTTATTCACCGTTTTTTGTCTGTTTGTGTTTTATGATTGGGATTGGCTTTATGCCATCGCCATTCGTTGTTGTTTGACTTCAATATCACTACTTACACTTAAAATAATTCCTAGTGCAACAGAGGTAAAGAGGACAGAAGTACCTCCCATACTAATGAGTGGTAAAGTCAAACCTGTTACTGGTAAAAGATTGACAGTTACTGCCATGTTCATGAGTGCTTGCATGACAAGGCTGATGCTCAATCCTACTGCCAACATTGCTCCGAAAGCCCCTGGACTTTGTATAAAGATTCGTATCGAACGATATAGAATCCCTAAGTAAAGTGCAATAATTAGCAAACCACCTAGTAAACCATATTCTTCGAGGATAATGGCGTAGATATAGTCGGAATAAGGGAGCGGAATAAAATTCCGTTGCTCACTTTTTCCTGGAGCTACTCTAACCAATCCCCCTTTTACTACGGCTATTTTTGACTGTACGACCTGTTGACTCTCTTCACATTCAGCGACAAAGCATTTTAAACGAGATTGCCAAGTCGCTACCCTTGATTTCTGGCTTCCATTGACCAAAGAAAAGGCAACATATAATAGAAAAACGGTTCCCCCAAGCCAGAGTGTAATACCTATATGTCGCATACTGATTCGCCCGATGAACATTAGAATCAAACAAGTAGCAAAGAGCAATACAGTTGTAGACAAATCTTCTGGTACAATCAAAGCACAAACAAGTAACATGGGTACGACTACTGGCAAAAAAGCTTTATCAAAGTCTTTGATGACATGTTGTTTTTTGGATAGCATTCTTGCGGTGTACATAATGAGTGCAAGTTTGGCTAAATCGGAAGTTTGAAAGGTAAATCCCATAACTTTCAACCATCGCCTTGCATCATTAATATTTACCCCAAACAATAGTGTCAACAGCAGTAGTGGTATAGTGATAAGAAGTAGTAATTGTGCTATTCTTGAAAAATAACTGTGCTTAATTCGATGAATCACATACATTAATCCGAAACCAAAAGCTAAAAATTGCATTTGACGTAACAGATAATATTCTGTATTTCCATCCTGCGTTCGCATAGCCAATGAAGATGTTGAGCTATAAACGGCTAGTACTGAAATCATAGATAAAACCAGTACGATGAGCCATATTACTCGATCTCCCTTTAAGTTTTTGAAGATAAAATTCATAGTTTATCAATCAATATAATATATAGCGGTCAATATTGGTTTTTGCTCAAAGTGCCTGAGCTGCTGCTCGAAACAAGTCTCCCCGTTCCATATAATTATTGAATAGGTCAAAGCTTGTACAAGCTGGCGAAAGTAACACTACATCTCCTGCTACAGCTTGTCGCTGTCCTGCCTCTACTGCATCTTTAGCTGTTCGCACTTCCATCATTGGTTTATTGAGTTTACCGAATGTATCGTATAACTTTCGATTGTCTAAACCCAAACAAATAATCGACTTTACTTTTTCTGCTGCTAAATCCATCAGCGAGCTATAATCATTTCCTTTATCTTGCCCACCTATCACCCACACAATTGGAGTAGTCATAGCATCTAAGGCATACCATACAGAATCGACATTGGTAGCTTTAGAATCATTGATATAGGTGACTCCATCCTTATGTGCAACAATTTCTAATCGGTGTGGAATACTTTCAAAAGTACCTAAGCCTTTAATGACTGATTCCAAATCTGCTCCTAGTAATTGTGCTACTTTAGCAGCCATAAAACCATTGAACAAATTGTGTTTTCCTTTTAAACTCAAACATGAAGCAGGAATTACCCAATTGGTATCTTTCAAATACAAGCTATTATCTTTTTGACAATCTCCTTTTTCTAGGTCTTTTTGCAAGGATAATGCTTGTAAATTCGGCTTTAATTCATGTGCTTGTAGATATTTTAAAGTTTCTGGATCATCAGCATTATAAATCAGTTGATTGGATGCTGTTTGATTCATTTGTATGCGAAACTTAGCTTCTACATAAGCCTGCATTTGGTAGTTGTAGCGATCTAGGTGATCTGGTGTAATATTGGTGATCACCGCAATATCAGGCTGAAAGGAAACAATATCTTCCAACTGAAAGCTACTCACCTCGACAACATAGATGTCAAAAGAACGATTGGCAACGGCTTCCGCAAAACTAAAACCAATGTTTCCTACTTTTCCAGCGTTCAAGCCTGCGCTTTTGAGTAGATGCTCTGTCCAAGCGGTAGTAGTTGTTTTGCCATTGCTTCCAGTAATTGCAATAATTTTTTTATCGGTATGCTGTGCTGCAAATTCAATCTCTCCGATTACTGCAATGCCTTTCTCTTTAATTGTTTTAATAATGCTTGCTGAATTGGGTATTCCTGGACTTTTGACCACCAAATCGGCGGTTAAAATTCGCTCCATCGTATGCTTTCCTTCCTCGTATTCTACTCCTAATTCGGCTAAAGCGGTTTTATATTTTGCTCCAATTGTTCCATAATCAGAAACAAATACTTCCCATCCCTCTTGCTTTGCCAATTTTGCAGCCCCTACTCCACTAATACTTGCTCCTAGAACAATCAGTTTTTTCTTATTTATTGATTCCATTAGCAATATGCTTGTCTGTTTTTTGGTCGATTACCGCACTTTCAAGGTTACAATTGTCAAAACAGCTAGTAATAGTCCGACAATCCAGAAACGAGCGACAATTTTGGATTCGTGAATGCCTTTCTTTTGGTAGTGGTGATGTAGTGGTGACATTAAAAACACCCTGCGTCCTTCACCGTATTTGCGTTTGGTGTATTTAAAATAGCTCACTTGAATGATCACCGATAAATTTTCTAGTAGAAAAATACCACATAATAAAGGAATCAAGAGTTCTTTTCTAACGACAATCGCTAATGTTGCAATGATGCCTCCTAGTGCCAAGCTCCCTGTATCTCCCATAAAGACTTGTGCAGGATAGGCATTGTACCAAAGAAAGCCTGTACAAGCTCCGATAAATGCTGCTGCAAAAACTAGTAATTCTCCACATTGAGGCAGATACATGATATTGAGATAATCTGCAAACATCAGGTTTCCTGATAGATAAGCGAAGAATCCTAAAACGGTTACAGCGATGGCAGAAAGCCCTGTTGCTAGTCCATCAATTCCATCCGTTAGATTCGCTGCATTAGAGACAGCAGTAATGATGAAAATGATAATGGGTATATAAATTAGAAATGCCCATTTTTGGTATCCTTCCCCTAAAAAAACCAATACACTACGATAATCGAATTGATAGGTTTTAAGAAAGGGTACATTGGTTACAGGCGCATTATAGTTGACATACATGCTTTTTTTCCCTTCCTTTTCTATATCGACCACTTCGCAATGGGCGGCATGGGGATAATGCTTTTGGCAATAGTTGGCTATATCTGGGTGATCTGTAATGGTAGATCGTATTAAAACGCCATCACTCAAATACATCACTATACCTACTACTAAACCTGCAATCACCTGTCCTATAATTTTTGTCCTGCCTCTTAACCCTCCTTTATTTCGCTTAAACACTTTTATATAGTCATCTGTAAAGCCGATAAAACCCATCCAGACGGTCACAAAAAGCAGCAACATAATGTATACATTGTTGAGATTTGCCATCAATATTGTTGGAACTAAAATCGCCGCCAATATGATGAGCCCTCCCATTGTAGGGGTTCCTTGCTTTTTTTTCTCCCCAGCCAAGCCCAAATTCCTGACTGTTTCTCTCACTTGTAAGCCTCTTAATCTATCAATTAACTTTTCTCCAAAAGCCAAAGAAATCAATAGTGAAATAATGAGTGCAATCGCTGCTCTAAAAGTCAAGAATTGGAACAAACCAGCTCCTGGCAAATCTTTTAAAAGTTCAAATAGATGGTATAACAAGTGTCCACGTTTAAATAAAGTTGATAATTTGG
The DNA here is from genome assembly GCA_020628015.1 of Bacteroidota bacterium. Taxonomy (GTDB): domain Bacteria; phylum Bacteroidota; class Bacteroidia; order Chitinophagales; family UBA2359; genus JAHDFT01. Next base: position 10,568 of record JAHDFT010000040.1, on the reverse strand, counting down.
CTTAGTTTAGTATTTAAGTATTGCTTTTGAAACAAGGTTTTCACTAATTTGATAAGGTCTGGATTACTTCCCAACCAAGTCAAGGGCTTTTCTCAATTCTTCTTTATCGTCAAAAGGATAGCGCACTCCGTTTACCTCTTGATATTTCTCATGTCCTTTTCCTGCTAGTAAGATAATATCTCCTGCTTGTGCCATATCGCAAGCTGTTTTGATGGCATCTATACGAGCTGTAATCGACATCACTTTTGTTGCATGAACTTCTGCTACTCCATCTTCCATATGTTTGATAATGGTTTCAGGGTCTTCCGTTCTAGGATTATCAGAGGTTAAGATGATTTTGTGGCTCAATTCACAAGCCACCCTTGCCATTAATGGTCGTTTTCCTTTATCTCTATCTCCTCCACATCCAACAATACAGATCACCTTTTCTTTATCTTTTCTTCTGACAGCATGAATGGTTTTTAGTACTTTCATTAGGGCATCGGGTGTATGAGAATAATCCACAATTCCGACTACCTTTTTAGCTTCACCATACACACAATCAAATCTTCCCTCAGCAGTTTTGAGACAACTTAATGCTTTGAGTACATCCATTTCATCCTCTCCTAGTAAAATAGCTGCACCATAAACTGCGAGTAAATTGTAAGCATTAAACTCACCCACCATTAGACTGTGTATTCTTTTTTTATTGATTTTTAGATATAGCCCTTCAAAGCTATTTTCAATAATTCGTCCTCTGATGTCTGCCATTAGCTTAATACCATAATTCCATTGCTCGGCTTTGGTATTTTGCAACATTACTTTCCCCTGTTTATCATCTAAATTAACCAAAGCAAAAGCACTAGTAGGCAGGCTATCAAAAAAGCCTTTTTTCGCCTTACTGTAAGCTTGAAAGCTCCCATGATAATCAACATGGTCATGCGTTAGATTTGTAAAAATGCCTCCTGCAAATTTCAATCCTGCAATTCTTCCCTGCGTAACCGCATGAGAACTCACTTCCATGAAACAATGTGTACAACCCTCTTCCACCATATCTGCTAATAAATGATTCAATACTAGTGGATTTGGTGTTGTATGTGTAGAAGGATAAGTGTACTCATTTATCCTATAATGGATTGTAGAAATCAAGCCCACATCGTAAGCTAGTAATTTATACATATTGTATAGTAGCGTTACAATGGTCGTTTTTCCATTCGTTCCTGTAACGCCTACTAATTTTATTTTTTCGGAGGGGTTGCCATAGAAGTTGCTGGCCATTATTCCTAGTGCATACCCTGAATCATCTACTTGTATATAAGTAATTCCTTCTTGAGCTTGCTCAGGAATGGTTTCACAAACAATTACTGTTGCCCCTTTTTCTACCGCAATGTCAATGAACTTATGCCCGTCTACTTGTGTACCTCTTATTGCTACAAATACCCCATCTATTTTTACCTTTCTTGAATCAAAAAATATATGTTTTATTTGTTTTTTAGTTGAGCCTAGCACTTTTTTTATGCTAACTCTATATAAGATGTCACGTAGTCTTTTCAATTTGGTTTTCTCTTTTCAATTTGGAAATTCACTTCAATGAGTGTGCTTTCCTATTCCTTATTTACTTTTAAGCTGCGCTAACCTAACTCTAAAGCAACGATTTCTCCTTTTTTGAACCTAGCACCAAAACTTGGAGCTTGTTTTTTGACCTTCCCTCTTCCAGTAAATCGTACTCTTAAGCCTTTATTTTCTAGGATATAAATGGCATCTCTCAAACCCATTCCAATCACATTTGGCACAATTTGTTGTTGATCTACCGCCTTTACCCGCTTCAATAAAATGGTGTCCTCTCCTCTAATTGGGGTGATCCATTCATTGGTTGTGATGCTGGTATTTGGCACATTTAGTTGATCATATATTGTAGCATAATCTTCTTGAAAACCTTTCCCTTCAATTGGCACATGATCTGCAAAATGCTCCTGTTGTTCGTTATTCAAGGCTGGCTTAGTCACTCGACTAGCCAAACAATTGACCACAATATTTTGAAAAACAGGTCCTGCAACTGATCCGCCATAATGTCCCCCCTCTTTAGGCTCATGAATAACCACAATACAAGAATATTTAGGTTGCTCTATAGGATAAAGCCCTACAATGGAGGCTTGGTAATTTTCCATATATCCTTTCTTCCCTGAAGCAATCTCCGCTGTACCAGTTTTAGCTCCCATTCGATAGCCTTCCAGCGCAATCTTTTTAGCAGTTCCTCGCTTCACAATATCCTCCATAATACTTCTTACTACTTGGGCATTTTCCTTAGAACAAATCTGCGCTCTTAATACCTCCTCTTCAAAAATCTCCTCTACTTGATTGGCTTTTGCTATTTTTTTTGCTAAATAAGGACGCATCATCCGTCCATCATTTCCTACAGCATTAACAAAAGTGAGCATTTGTAAAGGAGTCAATTCTACTTCGTGTCCCATTGACATCCAGGGTAAAGTAATTCCACTCCAATCATCATCTTCGGGAGATTTTACTGTTGGTAGCACCTCTCCCATAATATCAACTCCTGTTCTATTAGAAATATTCATCCTTTGCAAGTTCTGAATAAATCGTTTGGGTTCTGCTCCGTAGTATTTTGTAATCAATTTGGAAATTCCCACATTAGAAGACATTTCCATCATTTTTCTGACTGATACAGAGCCAGGATAATACCAAGAGTCTCTGATTTCATGATCGTGGTAATAAGCGACTCCTTCTCCTAAGTTGACCAATGTGCTATCTCCAATAAAACCATCTTCTAGTAAAGACAACAGGGAGACTAATTTGAAAGTAGAACCTGGATCACTCTTATAGCCAACTGCATAATTATATCGTTCTCTATAATGTCCTTTTCGAGAAGCATTCAGACCAAGATTAGAAATTGCTTTAATTGCTCCTGTTTCTACTTCCATTACAATGGCACAACCCCAGGTTGCTTGATGAGTCAAAACTGCTTGCATTAAATACTGTTGCACCTTATCCTGCATGTCAATATTAATCGTTGTATAGACATCCATTCCATTTCTCACCCTCATATTGACATCATCAAACATTGGCACCCATTCTCCATTTACTCTAAACATAGACTGGGCAACCGTTTCTCCGCTCAAATATTTATTATAAGTCCCTTCAATTCCTACAGGCTTAGAATTCTTTCGCACATAACCAATCGTTCTTCCTGCAAGTGGTTGAAAAGGATGTACTCTGCTATCGTATTGTCTAATAATGAATCCTCCTTTATAGCGTCCTCTATTAAAGATGGGAAAAGATTTTGCCAATTCTTTTTCATTGTAATTGGCATCTTTCTTTATCAATAAATACCGTTTTCCTTCTTTCCGTCCATCTAGCAATAATTTGAGATATTCATCTTTCGTTTTTTCCTTGAAAGTTTTTGCCAAACAAGTTGCCAGACTGTCTACATTCTTGGTAAACAATGTATCGGCAGCTACTTCAGTATCTAAGCGTAACTCGAAAAAAGGTAATGATGTGGCTAATAATTTATTATTATCTGCATACAGATTCCCTCTTTCTCCCTCTGTAGTATCTATACGACTACTCATTCTCGCCTTTTCCATCAATTCTTCTCCTTCGACCAATTGAATCCTTAATCCTTGTAACAAAATCAGCAAGCCGATGAAGCACATGAAGAAGAAGACAATATATAATCTAAGTAGTATGTCTGATTTTACACTCAATTATAAGGATTCAAGTTTGAATAAAATGAGGCACTATTTACCTTATCTATAGTACATGTTATGGCTCTTGCTCTACTTTATTATGATCATTGATGACCATTTTCATAGGAGAAGTAGTCATCTCTTTCAAACCATAATCTCTAGCAATTTTCACAATTTCCTTCTGCTTTGTACCATACATTAATTGCGATTTATTGGTCAGGTATTCCCAACGCAGTTCTTGCAAAGTCTGTTGAGCTACCTTAATTTCACTCATGGTTTTTTCAGCAACTCTTGCATTCGCAATGTAAATCAGTCCCAGTATAGAAATAAACAGCACGAAGCCCATTTGACTAGATAACCATTGTCGGTTCCCAAAGTCTATGTTTTCCATTTGGGTCAATATTGTCCCTGCTGCTTTTTTTAACATTGGTTTATTTTTATTGTAATCATTTTATGATGCTAACAAACCTATAATCTTTCTGCTACTCTAAGTTTAGCACTCCTAGATTTCGGATTCTGTTTTATTTCTGTTGAAGTGGGCAAGATTACTTTCTTATTAACTGGTTTTAAACTTTTCAAAGACTTACCAGATAAGAAATCAACCTGTTCTACTCCATCGAAACTGCCTCTTTTAAAATAATTTTTCACGAGTCGATCTTCTAAAGAATGGTAGCTGATCACTACAACTCGTCCTCCAGTATGTAAAAGATCACTTGTTTGCTCTAATAAGGCTTTTAAGGCCTCTAACTCTCCATTTACCTCAATTCTCAAAGCTTGAAAAACACGAGCAAAAAATTGTTGTCGTTTTCCATATATATATGGCTCAACAACCGTTTTTAGCTGCCCAACTTTCTCCAAAGGTTTCATTTTCCGAGCAGTTACTAAAGCTTTGGCGATTTTAGGGGCATTGGTTAATTCACCATATTGCTTTAGCACTTGCTCCAATTGCTTAGGAGAATATTGGGACAATACTTCTCTGGCGGTTAATTGTTGTTCTTGGTTCATTCTCATGTCCAAAACCGCTTCATCAAAGCGGATAGAAAAACCTCTATTAGGCGTATTGAATTGATGCCAAGAAACACCTAAGTCAGCCAGAATCCCATTAACTTTAGTAATTCCTTTTAAGCGCAATAACTTTTTCAAATAACGAAAATTTCCATTCACCCTCACTAATCTTTCATTATCTATTGTATTTGTAGTAGTATCCCAATCTTGGTCTACCGCTACTACCTTTGCTGTCTTTGTATGTGCTAAAATGGCCTTTGTATGCCCACCACCACCAAAAGTCACATCAACCCAAATTCCATTTGGCACAGCAGCTATATTTAAGCCTTCCAAACTCTCTTTAACCATTACTGGTTCATGATACTCACTCATTTTGCTAAGGTTAATTAGAAACAACAAAACCTAGAAATAGCACTACAATCTAAAATTAAGTTAAAAATGCCAAAAAAAGTAGACAAAACTTATTTTTTACTAAAAAAAACGTTATTTTTACAAAAAAACAGACACAGGCTATAAGTCTCCTAGCAAATTCATCATATCTTGCCCTAGCATTTTGTCTGCCATTTCACCTACAATATCAGCATCAACATCCGTTGCTTCCATATAAGCATTTTTGTCCCAGAGTTCGATTCTATTGAAACAGCCAAGTAAAATAACTTCCTTTTTCAATTTTGCGACCTCCACCAACCGCTTAGGAATCAACATTCTATTACTACTATCCAATGTTACTTCAGAAGTTCCTCTCATAAACCATCTTGTAAACTTCCTTGCTTCTGAGTTAAAATTATTGAGTGCTTTGAGCTTTGCAGTAATTTTAGTAAACTCTGGATAGGTGTACAGATTTAGGCATTCTGCAAATCCGACATTAATAAAGAGTCTATCACTACTCTCTGCTGGCATCTGTTTAAGAAACCTTGCAGGAAATAACATCCTCCCTTTAGTATCTAATTTACATTCTATTTCACCTATAAAATCTGACATAGATTTTTTTTACTGTACTACTAATAGAAAACCCATATTTGTATCATTTAAATTTTTCCTCTCTTTTATAAAAAGCATACTAATCCCCTCAGCCCATGTATCTTTTTTTTTAAATCGTTAAAAAATTTGGGCAATTAGTATTGATGACTCTAAATCAAATTCAATTACAAAATGATAGTTAAAAAAATTGAGTTGGAAGTGCTAAATTTACATTTATCTACCTCTTTTTTCCATTTCTAATGTCAAAAATACCACTTTTTACCACTTTTTACCACTTTTTATTTAAAAATTTTGATTTAGTTATCCACAGTCATTTATAAGCGTATTCAAAACGAAGAGACAAAAAACAAAAAAACACAATATGCAAACAACTACAAACCAACGCTTTAAAAACCAATAAAAATAAATTAAAAATTAAAATATACACAACACAATATAAAAAACCCACAAAGTCTTTTTTCTCCTAAAAAAAAGCCTACTCCATCAAAACATTATAAATTATAAAAAATCACAAATTATTCATGTCTAAAAATCATCTCAAGAACTTTATATGACAATAAAATGACAGTATTTTTTTTCATTACTTTAGCTATAAAATGCTGTATTTATTAGTCATGCTTTTTATCTTGCAAAGTATTTTAGAAAAAGAATTTGTATGAAGAAATAGTTGTATAATTATTCTTTAGTAAAGAATAAATATATTTATTTGCCTGATCATCAAGCTTGAAACTATTTCTTTATTTTAACGTAGATACCACCATCATTTTCAAAAGCTATGAAACTAATAAAACACTACTTTCCCGACTTAAATCCTTTACAAATCAAGCGATTTGAGCAATTGGGAGACTTTTATAAAGAATGGAATAGTAAAATTAATGTCATCTCCAGAAAAGACATTGATCATCTTTATCTACACCATATCTTGCATTCACTTAGTATAGGCAAAGTTATTAAATTTAAACCCTATACACAAGTCATTGATATAGGTACTGGAGGCGGATTTCCTGGAATTCCTCTAGCCATCCTATTTCCTTATGTTAGATTTACCCTTGTTGATCGCATTGGAAAAAAGATAAAAGTGGTCAATGAGGCTATCCAATACCTTGAGCTGAATAATACTCGTGCTTTTAAACAGCGAGCGCAAGATGTTGAAGACAATTATTACGATTTTCTTATTAGTCGAGCTGTTACTGATCTATCCATTTTAAAAAAGTGGGGCAAGCATATCATTAGTAAAGATTTTTATAATCCACTTCCTAATGGTATTTTAGTCTTAAAAGGTGGAGATTTATCCCAAGAAATCACAAAAACCAAAGGAAAAGTTAGGGAATTTCCCATTTCTACTTATTTTGAGGAAGATTGGTTTAAGGAAAAGTACGTTTTACATACATCAGTATAGAAAACCGTATTAGTATTACAAATGGAAACTTCTTGCTTAATAAGTGAAAGTGTCAAAAAGTGGGAATGATTATCTAGTTAGGTATCATTTATACCTTATTTATAAGCAAAAAGGCAAAAAATAGATATTTACGATTGCTCAAAAGCACTTTTCAATAGCATTTATGTCAATCGGTGGGAATATTGCCCATTTTGATGCATATACAAAAGCGAAGTGTCAAAAAGTGGGAGTGATTATATAGTTAGGTATCATTTATACCTTATTTATAAGCAAAAAGGCAAAAAATAGATATTTACGATTGCTCAAAAGCACTTTTCAATAGCATTTATGTCAATCGGTGGGAATATTGCCCATTTTGATGCTTCACTCCTTATTTCCATAAGCTTATATTTCTCTTATTACCCCCATAACTATTACTATGTCTTTATTTAAGCGCAAATCCCAAGCAACAACTACCCAGCCAAAGATTGTTAAGTTTGGTACATTTCAGGGGGTTTTTACCCCTACCCTTTTGACTATTCTAGGGGTAATTATGTATCTGCGAGAAGGTTGGCTGGTGGGTAATGCAGGTTTAATTGGTGCCTTTGGAATCATTGGTCTTGCTTGTAGTATTACTTTTTTTACTGCGCTCTCTATGTCTTCTATAACTACAAATATTAGAATTGGTGCAGGAGGAGCCTTTTCTATTATTTCACAATCATTAGGCTTGGAAGCTGGTGGTGCCATAGGTATTCCCCTCTACATATCCCAAACATTAGCTATTACCATGTATGTCTTTGGGTTTAGGGAAGGTTGGAATTGGATATTTCCCGAACATCCTACACTACTTGTCGATATTATTACTTTCCTATTGGTTTTTACCATTGTCAACATTAGTACTGACTTCGCTTTTAAGCTCCAATACCTTATTATTGCTATTATTTTTGCCTCCTTGATTTCCATTGTTGGTGCATTATTTACCAATGAACTCAACTATCAATTTGAGTGGTTCGGTTCTTATCCTGGTTCTCCTGAAAATAATTTTTCTGGTGCGAATTTTTGGGTCGTCTTTGCGGTCTATTTTCCTGCGGTAACAGGGATTATGGCTGGTGCAAATATGTCTGGAGATTTAAAGGAGCCTAGGGTCAATATTCCTGTAGGTACCTTAAGTGCGGTTCTATTAAGTGCCTTTGTTTACCTTGGATTAGCTGTTGTTATTGCGCTACTTGCCACACCACAAGAATTGGTCAGTAATTATAATATACTTATTGACAAAGCCATTTGGCCACCTATTGTATTGGCAGGTTTATTAGGTGCCACACTTTCCTCAGCTATTTCCTCATTAGTGGGTGCGCCTCGTATTTTAATGGCTTTGGGTCAAAATAATATCCTTTATAAAAATGAACTGTTTACCAAGGTTGATCGAAAAGGAGAGCCACGCAATGCCTTAATCATTACTTCGGTCATTGTTTTTGCTTCCTTATTGCTTCGTGACTTGAATGCTATCGCTCCACTTATCACTATGTTTTTTATGATTACCTATGCGATGATCAATGTGGTCGTTTTAGTAGAACAAAGGCTGGGACAAATTAGCTTCCGTCCTACACTCCGAGTACCGATTATTATTCCTTTATTGGGGACAATTGGCTGTTTTGTAGTGATGTTCATTATCAACTTGATTCTTGGATTGGTGGCGATGGTCATTGTGCTTTCAACTTATTTTATTTTGCTGAATAAAAAATTATCTACTGAGGGAGGAGATAATAGAAGTGGAATTTTTAATTCTCTAGCAGAATGGTCTACTAAAATGGTCAATAAATTACCAGAAGCAAAAGCCCGTTCTTGGCAACCAAATTTATTAATTCCAGCAGAATCCTCTAATGATTTATTGCGTTCTTATCGAGTCCTTTATTCTATTATCAACCCTAAAGGCTCTATTATTGTATTGGGATTGACGAATAAGGAAACAGATGAACAATTAGAAAAACGCCTCAAAGAGTTGACCAATTATTTTATGGAGCAGGATGTGAGTGCAAGGGCAGCTGTTATTAATAATGTTTCTTTTACTGCTGGTTTGACTACAAGTATTCAATCTTTTAAGGCTGCATTTTTTAGGCCTAATACCTTATTTTTCAGCATTACAGATGATACTAGTAAGGATAAAGATATTCCAGCATTGGTTAAACAAGCTGCTGATAATGGTATGGGTGGAATGCTATTTGTACCTTATAGAAAAGTGGGCTTGGGATTGGAAAAAACGGTCAATTTATGGATTTATTTCAATAATATGGAGCCTACTTTTGACCATCGAATCAAGCACATCAATATGGCTCTGCTTATTGCCTATTTATTAAAACATAACTGGAATGCACAACTCAATATTATTACTGTTTTGACCAATGATGATCATGCGTTTGAAGAGGAATTGGTTCGGGCAAAGATATACATGAAAAAGCTTAAAACTTTTGCTCGTATCCCAGCAGATGTTAATTGGCATTATGTCAAAATGAGTAATTTTAAGGCTTTAGACAAGGAAATGCCTAGAGCGGATTTGAATTTATTTTCATTAAAAGGTGATATGATTGATATGGCTAGGGTTCGACAAAGAGTAGCAAGTCTTGAAACATCTTGTTTATTTCTACTGGACTCTGGTTTGGAAAATGCATTGGCCTAAAGGTTACTGTATTATTAGCCTACTTCTAAGCCTTAATAAGTATAGTAAGATTTCACACATTTATAATTTGAAATCTTAGCATTTTAGTATATCTTTATCATATTATTTTTTGTCAATAAACGATTGATAATATATCAGTAATGGTAAGTGAAGTAATAATTATCTACCTCTATCATTACAAATTATTTTTTCTTCTCGATGATGGACTAAGTAACAAGTAAGCAAAAGCACATACTTTCTTTTTATAAGCCATCACTAAAACCATCAAAATAATACCATTATGGAAGAAAAGAAAAAACAAAAAGGAATTTTAGGTTCATTTGGTGATAAAATGAGTGATTTACAGGGTAAAATTGGGGATAAAATTCAGAAAAATAAGGCAGACGAAGATGTTAATTCAGCAAATGAGTCTAAGGGAGGTATGTTTAATGTCTTGAGTGGTGCATTAGAAAATGTACAGAGCAAAATAACAGACGTTAAGGATAAGGTTACACAGCCAAAAGATAATGACCCTAATGCTCCAGCCGCAGATCAAGAAAGTACAAAAAGTAAGTTGACTAATGCATTCGGTGGTGCAGTTAGCAATTTACAAGGAAAATTGTCTAACTTAACCAATAAAGATAAAACTCCTGATGTCACTCCTCCCACTAACTTACCTAAAGAGGTAAATATGGGCAATGACAATATACAAAGCCCCAATGCAGATCTATTTCAAGAAGTAGATTTGACAGATGGTTCGATTATTGAAAACCCTAACCCACCAAGAGAGTTTGCTACTCAAATTTATGAGGCACCTCCTATTCAAGAAGAGCAGACTACTCAAATCTATGAGGCTCCTCCTATT
>JAHDFT010000523.1 GCA_020628015.1 Bacteroidota bacterium | reverse complement strand
CAATGAAACAGTATTATAATACCATTTTTTACTGTACAAAATCTTAAAAACACAACTATGATCGCACTTTGTCTATTTTTTTTATGTTTTGCCCCAAATCATGTTGATGTTAATTTTTACAATTTGCCCCATAGCTTTTACTTCAGTATCACTCAAATAGACCATAATCCAAAAGCAGAGACTTTAGAAGTCAGTATGAAAGTGTTTATAGATGATCTTGAAGAAGCATTGGAAACTAATTTTAATCAAAAAACCCACTTGGGTTCGGCAAAAGAACTATGTAAAACAGATAGTTTGATTCATTTGTATTTGAAACAAAATTTTTATATAGAAGTGAATGAACAGACTGTTGAACAACGTTTTTTGGGTAGAGAGATTGAAGAGGATGCCATTTGGTGTTATATCGAAATACCCAACTGTCCTTCTGTACAATCTATCAAAGTTACTAACCACGTTTTCGTTGATTTGTTTGATCGTCAACAAAATGTTGTTCACTTAAAAGTTGGTCAACAAAAAAAGAGCCTTATTCTCAATCAAGATCGAACTGAAGGGCTTGTCGAATTTGCTCAACCTTAGTCATTAGAAAACTGCGCCCTAGATCTTTCTTATCCCCATTAATACTCCAATTTCTCACGCTACCTTATCCCACAAACTGTTCAATTTCCTAGTTCAATAACTCTCCAACCACTTTTATTTTATCTACACCCATACGTTTAATTCCTTGATTTTTCTCAATGGAATAGGATTTATTGTATTTATAAATCAACACTTCCTTAGAGGTATAGACCAAATTAGTTGTTATATTGGTTACTTGTATATAGCGTATTTCTTCCGTTATAGGTTCTACAATCAACTTTATAAACTGGGTTTTCAAGTCCTTGTCCTTCGCTCTGTAAACGATTTCCTTTTGTTGATGTGCTTTGGAATCTACCAAACGTTCTTCCACCTCATATTTATCTTTCCAAGCCGTCTTGTTGATGTCTGCATCAATAAACACCTGCAATTCCTGTTTCCAATCTACCTCTTCCAAACGCTTCGTTTCTGTTTCTCCATTCAGCTCTACCGTTTTATTTAGCCCCACTTTATTATCCGTTAATCGTTGAATCTCATTTTGAAAAAATTGACTTATGGGATAATAAAAATCAGGCGTTTTTTGGACTTTTTCACTACGTTCTCCACAGCCAAACAAGCACAAAGTCAATATACAAAGCCAAAAATACTGATTTAGATTTAGTAATTCATGCATTCTTTAATTATTTAGGGGAATGTATCAATACTGATCCATCCATTTCATTTGGGATTTCTAGCCCCATAATGGTTAAAATAGTAGGGGCAATATCTGCTAATTTCCCTGATTGTAATGGTATCCCTTCCAAATCATTACCTACTAAAAAACAAGGCACCATATTGGTCGTATGTGCGGTATTGGGAGAGCCATCAGGGTTAATCATTTTATCCGCATTTCCATGATCCGCAATAATAATTAATGCATAATCCTCCGCCAAAGCTGCTTTGACAATTTCAGATAAACATTGGTCTACTGTCTCTGCCGCTTTGATCGCTGCTTCAAATACCCCTGTATGTCCAACCATATCTGTATTGGCAAAATTGAGGCAAATAAAATCAGCTGCCTTTTCCTTGATTTTGGGTAAAATAGCTGCGGTCAGTTCTGACGCACTCATTTCTGGTTGTAAATCATAAGTAGCCACCTTTGGAGAAGGAATCAATAACCGCTCTTCACCTTCCATAGCTGCCTCCCTGCCTCCTGAAAAGAAAAAGGTGACATGTGGATATTTCTCCGTTTCTGCAATGCGAATTTGTTTTTTGCCTGCTTGCGCCAATATAGCTCCTAATGTATTTTTTAGATCATTTTTATGAAATAATACCTCCACATTTTGAAAGCTATCATCATATTTGGTCATGGTACAATAATGAAGATTCAGTTTCTTCATATCATATTCAGGCATATCTGCTTGTGTCAACACTTGTGAAATTTGCCGACAACGATCTGTACGGAAATTAAAGGACAAGACAACATCTCCCTCCTGAATTTGAGCAATCGCTTTTCCTGCTTCATCTACAGCTACAATTGGTAATATAAACTCATCGGTAACACCTGCTTCATAAGATGCCGCAATGGATTCGGTTAAATTTGTTGATGGAGTTCCCTTGCCATTTACCAATAAATCATAAGCCTTTTGGATACGTTCCCAGCGTTTGTCTCGATCCATCGCATAATATCGACCGATAACTGTCGCAATTTGAGCAGGAGAGTCAGAAGTGGCCAAATATTTTTCTATCGTCTTGATATAGTCAATTCCTCCTTTAGGATCGGTATCTCGTCCATCCATAAAAGCATGAATATAGACCTTTTGTAGCCCATTATCTTTGAGTATATCACAAAGTGCGGTCAAATGGTTGATATGGGAATGTACACCTCCATCAGATACTAAGCCCATTAAATGAAAGGCTTTATTTTCTGCTTTTGCATAATCAATCGCTGCTAATAAGGTATCGTTTTGATGTAAAGACCGATCTTGAATGGCATTATTGATGCGTAGCAATTCTTGATACACAATCCGCCCTGCGCCTATATTGAGGTGTCCCACTTCTGAATTACCCATTTGTCCAGCAGGTAAACCGACTGCTTCGCCAAAGGTAACTAATTCGGCATTAGGGTATTGATGATAAAGTGCATCTGTAAAAGGCGTATTTGCCTGTTTTATTGCACTCACATTAGCATCATTGGTATGTCCCCAACCATCCAAAATAGCTAAAATCACTCGTTTTTTATGATACATGGATTATTAATTTAAACTAAGTGCCTGTTCAAGTATCGAAAGAAACAGACTAAAGAGATACTTACACTCGTTAGTTTTATTAAAAATGAAAAACTTAAAAGCATTTACACTTTCACCAGTATACTTGACAAATAATGGAGAAAGTTACTTAGTA
>JAHDFT010000522.1 GCA_020628015.1 Bacteroidota bacterium | reverse complement strand
TATGGGAGAAAAAAAAGTACAATATACACTCGCAGATTATTTCGCTTTTGAAGCAGATGCAACTACAAAACACGAGTATCATAATGGTACCATTCAGGCAATGAGTGGAGGAACCTTTAATCATGGAATTATAGGAAATAATATTAATGCTGAAATTCAGCAGTTTTTGAAAAAGAATCGGAAAGAATGTGTATCTGTTAATAGCGAAGTAAAAGTATATGTTGAATCCGTTAATTCGGTGTTATATCCTGATGGAATGGTGATTTGTGGGGAGGTTAATTTCCATGAAAAGACCAATCATGCTGTTACTAACCCTATTTTAATTGTCGAAGTATTGTCTAAATCAACAGAGCGTTATGATCGTGCTGGAAAATTTAGAAAATACTGCAAACTCCCTTCGTTCAAAGAATATATTCTAATTGATCAATATAAGCCAATAGTAGATGTACTATACAAAGTAGATGCCACCTACTGGAAAATGAGTACTGTAATTGGTTTAGATAAAAGTATCTATTTACATACCCTAGACTTTAATATTTCATTAAGGGATATTTATTTTAATGTGAAAAAACTAAATAAACCTTATGAAGAATAGCTTAAGCATTCAGGAACTTTTCTCCCTCTTCCAAAGTTCGCTCCAATAGTTTATTCAATTAGAATTAGAAAGAAAAGAAGATCATGAAAAGAAGTTATCGAAGAGAGATTGCGAGAGATACGCTTAAAATATTGGAGCAAGGCTATTACATCAATAGTAAAGGCGAGGAGGTAAGTATTGCGCTTGACCAAGAAAGAGCAGAAAACCAAACTCGCCTTTACACACCTGATAAATTAATACACCTCATTAAAAAACAGCCCATTCAGACTGATGAATTGTTTGATACAGTATATGAGGTCAATCCACTCACCACTTTAGATGCCGTTAGAGCAGAAATTGAGCAAGATGAGCATATGGTTTGCCTTAATTTTGCTTCTGCTAGAAATGCAGGAGGAGGATTCCTCAATGGTAGTCAAGCACAGGAAGAGAGCATTGCTAGGGCATCAGGTTTGTATAATTGTCAACTCAAAGCGGAGCATTATTATAAGGAAAATCGGCAAATTACCACTTGCCTTTATACCGATCACATCATCTATTCCCCCAATGTCCCTATTTTCAAGACAGAAGATGGAAAATTGATGGATCAAGCCATTAATTGCTCGATTATCACCGCCCCAGCAGTCAATGCAGGAGCTGTTTCGAGAAATGAACCCCAAAATATAGCTCAAATCGAACCTAGAATGGCTAGAAGAATTGAGATGGTTTTGGCGATTTGTAGTCATCAAAAACATCAAACGCTAGTATTAGGTGCTTGGGGCTGTGGCGTATTTAGAAATGATCCTGAAGTAGTAGCTCAAATGTTCTACGATCAATTGACAGGCAAATATAAGGGACAATTTAAGCGAGTCATATTTGCGATTTATGCAAAGGATCAGCGATTTATTAGCCCTTTTCAGGATAAATTTGGTACGGTATAAGCTATTTTTGATTAATCAAATGCAATTGAACAATGACCACATTATTATTAATCTGTTTAGGGCTTATTTTTACTACATTAGCAGGCATTCATTTCTATTGGGCAATAGGTGGACAATGGGGATTTGAGGCAGCATTACCCACCAATGAAAATGGAATAAGGGTATTAAACCCTAAAAAAATCGAATGCATCATCGTTGGTTTAGGTTTGACCATAATGGCTTTATTCTACCTCATTCAACTAACAGACTTTGTTCAAGTCTTACCCTATTGGCTATTTAAATATGGAGGCTGGATCATCCCATTTATCTTTATTTTAAGGGCAATTGGAGATTTTCGTTATGTTGGCTTTTTTAAGAAGCTCAAAGCTACAGAATTTGCTAGATTGGATAGTCGTTTTTTCTCTCCTTTGTGTTTGGGTATAGGGATTATGGGTTTGCTGGTCAAATTATTGTGAAAAATAAAAGGAGATCATGAAGAAACAAAGCATCAAAACCAATTACCTCAACACGATAGACTGGCGGAACAATCACCTCATAGACTGGAAAAATGCAGGAACACAATACGCCCTAGATGGTACCAGTCAACAATTATATCGTTATCACTTTGCCTTTGATTGTGATGCCTCTATTACCTCCCAAGATGGTGTATATGCCTTCATTTATCAAAAGCTAGGCACAAAAGGATTATTACTCAAAAATGGAGAGGTATTAAGAGAAATTAATCGAAGTTATTATCACTCCTCCACCTACGAATATCCTGTCGCCTTTTTCAACTACAAAGGAAAAACCTACCTTGCCCATTGTCCTTTTGAATATTGTCGATTGGATTTTGAAGAAGTAGAAACAGGGGAGATCCCAACAAATATTCCAGAACGGCAACCTAGTGATATTTTCCATTCCAGATTAGAAATTAGCCCAGAACACGGTTTTCTAGTAAGTAAAGGCTGGGTCTGGCATCCTTTTGATGTGATTGAGTTATTTGAGATAGACAAATGCTTTGCTGATCCTACTTTGCTCGATCAAGGAGGCATAGTGCCCAATGTAGGCAACGAAATGGCTACCGCTAGTTTTATTGATGATGACCATTTACTAATCGGCACCTCTAACGAAGCTTCATCAGCTGAAGTAGGTGTAGAACCTATTCCCGAAGGACATTTGGGTATTTGGCACATTCCAACGAATACTATCAGCAAGCCAGTTAAAATCAATGTCCCTTATGGTAATTTTTTTGCCATTGACCATCAATATTGCTGGGATTTATACGAATACCCTAAAATCCTTTCTTTAGAAACAGGCAAAGTAGTAGACAGTGATTCCGATATATTTTCAGGTAAACAATGCTCCTCCATTATTCACCATCTTGATGACTTACCTCAAATTGCTTATAATCGAGAGACGAAGCAGATTGCTGTAACTAATAAGTATATTATTGAAGTGTTAAGTTGG
>JAHDFT010000039.1 GCA_020628015.1 Bacteroidota bacterium | reverse complement strand
TTATGTTTTTTGTAATAATCTGCATAAAAAGCAGTTTCGTCCATACAGTTGGGACACCAGCTTCCTAGAATTTGAACTAAAACCACCTTATCCTTATACTTTGGTGTATTGATAGATACATTTTGTCCATTCAAATTTGAAAAACTGAAATCTACTTTGTCATAGCCTTCTTTGAGGTAGGTTAGGGTGTCAGGATCAGGTAAATTAACCGAATCATTTCGATAAGCAATCCATTTTTCATGCCAGTGATTACCCGACCAAAACTCTCCATGTAAACTCCCTCCTTCATTCATTTTGGCTTTAAATAAAAAGGCGTGAGAACCATCAAAGCAAGAGAGCATCATTTCATTATCAAATACGCTGCCCTCCAAATAACGGAAATCACCTGTGGGGGTTAGGAATGTACCCGTCAATTGCTGCTTATTTTGCTGAAATTCTCCAATGGCATCAGTTTTTCCACTATTGTCATCTGTGATAAAAACAACCTCCCACTTACCATCTACATCCATGACTTTTTCTGCTTTAGGCACCTCAAAACGTTGGTCATTACCATGCATAGCCGAGAAAGGAATTTCATAATCAGCCCTTTTAGCATAATTATGCCATTTTCCCAACATTCGTCCTTCTGCAAACTTGACTTTGATGGCTGAGTTAAAGACAGGTAATTGCATAATCACCGAATCTCCTACAACATTAATTTCTTTAACGGTAATACGTTCTTTACCATTAATAATGTCAACCGTATACGTTTGATTTTTTTTATTCAATTCAAAGTTAAAAGGTAAGGTTTCTGTATCAGTAAGTTTTAGTTTACCTTGCCAAATGCCCGTAGGTAAATCGGCTCCTTCCATAGTTGAACTATTTTGATTAGATTGGGTAGAAGAAAGATTATCGGGATTACAAGCAGTAATTAAAAGCAATAGTATCCAAAAGAGCTGATGTATTTGACTATTCATGATATAGGTATTTTATAGGTAGTAGTTAAAATAATTGGGGAATTATAATCTACAAAGTACAACAAACATAGAACGTTGCTTATTGCACTTACATTGTATTTCTTCTTATAACAAGCCCAAATATCATATAAACTCTCCACAAAATACATTTATTTTGCACAAGTCCCAATACTATTTACAAGCAGTTCAGATAAAATAAGTTTTTCACAAAAAAAGCAGAACCATTGACATGGAGTATTATACCTTACTTAGTAACCTATATAGGTCTTGCCATTGATTTTGTTCCCCTAAATGACGTATGTGAATATCTGTTCGGCTTTTATACAACTTATAGGCATGAACATGATCATGTCCTGTTTCCCCAATAATTTTATATTGGTCATCTTTAATCATAATGGCACAGCCCTCTTCTAATGCGAGACCTATTCCCCCGACTTTCCGAATCAGATGAGCAAAACCCGTTTTTACCGTTTCCCTATTATAAGCTGTAGTGAGCATAATCCGATCAACAAAGCCTAAAGACTTAACTCGAATGTATTGTTCATTCGTAGCTTCATCAATCAAATCATGATTATTGACAGAAATATTAGGCACAAAGCCAAAGTGAAACCAACAAATTGCACCAGCTCCTATCCCAGCAAGTACCGTACCCTTATGCATTGCTTTTCGTAGCAATTTATCTACTTTCAAAAATCGCCATCTTCTCATCATTTTGAGTGCATTAGTTCCGCCTGCAAAAATAATATCTGCTTGATTTAATTTAGAACTAATCTCTTCATCTGTTATATAATTGTTAAGTAGTAATAAGGTTTGTACTTCACAGTTAAAATGGGTCTCATAAAACGATTTAAAAGCCTCACAACAGGATGGGTTATCATGATAACCTGTAGGAATAAATAGTATCCGAGGTTTATCTACGCCAGCTAACTGAATGATTTCTTTATATATGCAAAAACTAGAATCTAAATTAGGCAGGGTGTTACTGCCAATCGCAACAATATTTCTCATAAGAATTAAATGTAGTAATTTGTAAAAACAAGGTAATTGAATAGTCAAATTTACTTAATAACTACAAAGTGTATTAATATACATAGATATAGTCATATAGTAGCACCTTGTAACAGTATTTGAACACACATAGCTGAACTCAAAAGATATACATTTATGTGATAGAGAGAATTAGATAAATTAGGAATAATCCTAAGTCAAGGTAAGGGATTTTTGGATAGGAAAAATAGCAATAGAGAAGGATAATGCTTTTAAGGAACCTAATAGTTGTTAATAAAAGGTTTTTTATTACTGTAGTAGCATATCAAATTTACAGTTATTTAAAAAACTGGTAATGAAATCTTCTTCTTTTGCTATTTTTCTTGAAAATACAATGAAATAACTGAGGCTTTTAGTAACAAGTGAAAAATAGATTTCTCTAAGTAACAGTCAAAAAATAGTTTTCTCATTTTGATGGGCAAATTTAACTCTATACTTCATTAAAAAAACTCAACACTGCCATGCATTGCCTTGTCTAGTGTCAAATTTCCCTAAAGAACAGTAAAAAATAACTTTCTATTTTGATTGATAAATTTGCTACTATACTTCGTTAAAAAGCCTCGCCAATGCCCTGCATTGCCTATGTTTTTTGCCTCGTCTAGTGTCAAATTTCTCTAATCAAAACTGTAAACTTATTTTTCACTTGTTCCTAATCAAAATTGGGAGCTTATTTTTCATTCATTACTAACTGAAATGTGGATTTATTTTTTACTGTTACTTAATGTTAAGTGATGGATCAAAAGTAATTTGGACAAAATTGACTGTGATTATTCAGCCTAATTAAGATAAAGCGCAAAAAAACAATGCATATATGCTATTTTTTGAATGCAATGTTAGGCTAAATAATACAGCGTATATCTAGATTTATTTTTGTTCCATGAGCAAAACCATAAACTTTTAGCAAAATTATCTTCTGTAATTGGAGGTATGGAAAAATGGTAATGTTTAAGTTATGGGTCATATTAGCACCATAGGTGGAATGATGGTTAATTCTTGTTCAATTAATGCCGCTAAATATTTTTCTTATAACAAAAATACAATTTTATACTAATTATTATAAATAAACATCGTTTTAATATAGAGTTTGACAACTAACATACAAAAATAAAAAACAAGTTGATTATATAAGATAGACTTTATAAGTTCTTGTTTTTCAATTAAAAATGTATTGTGAAATATTTTTAGAGTTGAAAAAATACTTATAATAAACTAAATTGACTTTTATATTTTCAGTTAGTAGTAGGGACATATAGTAGAGTGTTATGTCGTAACATAAATAATAATTCTATATAATTAACTGTTTATTAACTTCTATGTTATTATATTTGTTACTATTCTTTATAAATGTCTATATTTGCAATTTTGATATAGTTTTGATTTAATAAAATAAACTTTGTTTGATAGAGGACAAATAAGCTATAAAAAACCGTATATAGATTATTAGTAACAAGTAAAAAATAAACCAGATGAAAGAGAAGAAACAACCAACATACTAAATTAAAAAGTATGGAGGTTGCCTTCTCTAAATCACCTGGGTAATTATAGAAAACATTCATTATTTAGAACTATAGCACTAGGAAATAATGTTCAAAATTAGTTTTGATCTATCATATAGAAAATGTATACTAGGAATTGTATTACAATCTCATATTCATCAAATTCTTAGCAACAGAATATCATTTTGAATAGAAATTATCAGTCAATTTTATCACAACTGTATTTTTAGTCTTTTTTTAATAAGAAAATTAGATTTTTTCTTTCTTTCAACAAAAAATATTAGTACCTTCACCGATGAAGTTTATAAGCTCTAATGACAATAGCAAATTTACGATTTTTTTTAGTATTTCAAAATTTGCAAGCCAAAAAAAGTCCAATATTTTTAGATTTAGCACTAAAAACGTAATAAAGTCTAAAAAAATAAGCTTCAATAAATTAGAATGTAATTTTTTTAAGTCAAAATATTTAGCACTATGGATGTAATTAACTCCAACATCAAATTTATTCGTAAACAAAAGGGATTAACCCAACAAAAATTTGCCGATTTAATAGGAATTAAACGCTCTTCTTTAGGAGCTTATGAAGAAGGTCGAGCCAAGCCAGGTTATGATACCATTCAAACCATCTCAAGACTTTACCGCATCTCTATTGATAAACTGATTACACAAGACTTATCAGGTCTTGCAGATCAGTTTGTGTTTGGTGGGGTTACTATGAATCCTGTTGGTGGAGATGATATTGAGGGAAGAAAAATGCGTATTTTATCTATTACTGTAGATAAAGACAATACCGAAAATGTAGTTCTTGTGCCAGAGAAAGCTCATGCTACTTATATGCGAGGCTATGGCGATCCTCAGTTTATTTCTAAGCTAGACAATATTAAATTGCCTTTCTTGGATGCCAATACTTCTTATAGGGCATTCCAAATTGAAGGAGATTCTATGTTGCCTGTAAAGCCAGGTTCTTATATTGTTGGTGAATACATCGAAAACTGGAACAATATCAAAACTGGTGAGACTTATGTCATTGTTTCTGATGATGGTGTAGTTTATAAAAGAGTGGAAAATAAAATCAATAAAGATCAAACATTGATTCTTCATTCTGATAACAAACTTTATCCACCAGTTACCTTAGAGCTGAATGCATTGAATGAGGTTTGGAAAGCGGTTACTTTGATTTCTACTACTTTACCTGATCCTCCAAATGACTCTAATACTGTATCGTTGAGCCAGTTATTGGATCGTATGAATAGTATGCAAAGAGAGATTGATCTTTTGAAGCAACGTATTTAATTAATCATATACTGTAAAAGAGGGCATTTAGCCCATCATTAAGCAACAGTAAAAAATAAAAATGGGCGGATAACCAATAAAGGTCATCCGCCCATCTTCATTTATATTATAATGCAATTAATCTTACATCATACCTGGCATTCCACCACCCATACCACCTGGCATTGCAGGAGCATCTTCTGATGGCTTATCTACTACAAGGCATTCTGTAGTTAATAACATACTTGCGATAGATGCCGCATTTTCTAAAGCAACTCTTGTTACTTTTGTAGGGTCAATTACCCCTTGCGCCAATAAATCACCATAAGTTTCTGTTCTAGCATTGAAACCAAAGTTTTCAGTTCCTTCCTTCACTTTTTGAACAATGATAGATCCTTCTAAACCAGCATTAGCAGCGATTTGACGTAAAGGCTCTTCAATTGCTCTTTTTACGATGTCGATACCTGTTTTTTCGTCTTCGTTATCTCCTTCTAATGTCTCTAAAGCATCAATAGAACGGATATAAGCTACGCCACCACCAGGAACGATACCTTCTTCAACAGCCGCACGTGTTGCATGTAAAGCATCATCTACACGGTCTTTCTTTTCTTTCATTTCTACTTCTGTAGGCGCACCAACGTATAATACAGCAACACCACCAGATAATTTTGCTAATCTTTCTTGCAATTTCTCTTTGTCATAATCAGAAGTAGTGGTTTCGATTTGTGCTTTGATTTGGTTCACTCTCGCTTTGATATTATCCTCACTTCCTTTACCATTCACAATCGTTGTATTATCTTTATTGATAACTACTTTGTCAGCTTGTCCTAAGAAAGTCAAATCAGCATTGTCTAATTTGTAACCTCTTTCTTCAGAAATAACTGTTCCACCTGTCAAGATGGCAATATCATCCAACATTGCTTTTCTTCTGTCACCAAAACCAGGAGCTTTAACCGCAGCAACTCTCAGTGTTCCTCTGATTTTGTTTACAACTAATGTAGCCAAAGCTTCACCATCAACGTCTTCTGAGATGATTAATAAAGGACGACCTGTTTGCGCTGTTTTTTCCAATA
This sequence comes from Bacteroidota bacterium, assembly GCA_020628015.1. Classification (GTDB taxonomy): domain Bacteria; phylum Bacteroidota; class Bacteroidia; order Chitinophagales; family UBA2359; genus JAHDFT01. Next base: position 12,652 of record JAHDFT010000039.1, on the reverse strand, counting down.
CAGGCAATAAGTCTTTCATATTAGAAATCTTCTTATCATAGATCAAAAGAAATGGTGCATCTAATTCTGCTTCCATTTTTTCTCCGTTGGTTACGAAGTAAGGAGATAAGTAACCTCTGTCAAACTGCATTCCTTCTACTACATCTACATAAGTATCAGTACCTTTAGCTTCCTCAACAGTAATAACACCTTCTGTATTGACTTTTTCCATTGCCTCAGCAATCAATTTACCAATTACAGGGTCATTATTTGCAGAAATAGTACCTACTTGCTCGATCTTAGAAGTATCTTTTCCTACCTCAGCAGATAAAGAACGCAAACCAGTAACAACTGCCGCTACCGCTTTGTCAATACCTCTTTTCAAATCCATTGGATTAGCTCCTGCTGCCAAACTCTTTAAACCAGCGGTTACAATTGCTTGAGATAATACAGTCGCAGTAGTTGTACCATCACCAGCCGCATCAGAAGTCTTAGAAGCTACTTCTTTCACCATTTGAGCACCTAAGTTCTCCATTGGGTCTTCTAATTCGATTTCTTTTGCTACTGTTACACCATCTTTAGTGATTGCAGGCGCACCAAATTTTTTCTCAATAACTACATTACGACCTTTAGGACCTAATGTAACTTTTACTGCATCTGCTAGAGCGTCAACACCTTTTTTCAACTTTTCTCTAGCGTCAACATCATATTTAATTAACTTAGCCATGTCTATGTTTAATTTTTGTTTTTTTAATTTGTATGGTTCTTATTTTCTATTGAAATAAGTAAGGAACAAGTGAAAAATAAGAAGTTATTTTTTTACTGTTCCTAAAGATAGAAGTAAGAGGCAAATAAATTTATGCTGTCTTACACAATTGCATAAATATCAGATTCTCTCATAATCAAGAAGTCTTCGCCTTCTACAGAAATCTCTGTTCCTGCATATTTACCATATAAAACAGTATCGCCAACTTTAACTGTCAAGGGCTCATCTTTTTTTCCGTTACCAACAGCGATGATCGTTCCTTTTTGTGGTTTCTCTTTAGCTGTGTCAGGGATGATAATACCACCTTTAGTTGTGGTTTCTGCCTCAGCAGGCTTTACTAAAACTCTATCCGCCAATGGTTTGATATTGTTTGCCATTTCGTGATTTATATTTTAAGGTTAAGTAATTAATCGTTATCTACATTCGCCTTTAGTCAAATGAGGTGCCAACCGCTTTTTTATGCCATTTCGACCTATTGAGTGCTTTTTTGGCATTAAATGGCTGTCATTTTTTCGCATCCTACTAAGGAACAGTAAAAAATAACTGTTCAATTTTGATTGATAAATTTACCCCTATACTTCGTTAAAAAGCCTCGCCGATGCTCGCATCGTCTACGTTTTTTGCCTCGTCTAGTGTTAAATTTCTCTAACCAAAATTTGTAAATTTATTTTTCACTCGTTCCTAAGATTTAGTATTAATAATGAGTAAAAATAAAATATCCACTCCATCAACTTGTATTATAAGGTATAAGCATAAACACAAGTTGACGAAATGGATAAAATTATAATGGGGAATAATGGAGGATTAAACTAAATAAATAAAGACAAACCTTGACAGCACCAATTCAATACCATCAAATCAACAATATTATCTATCTTTTTAACAATATCTTGCCGCTAGTCAATAATTGATGATTGGTGGCATTAATAATTCTATAGACCAATAAGCCATCAGACCAATGAACAATTGGGAATGTTTGATTTGGTGTATTAATCGTTTCTTGAAGCAACACTCTACCTGTTACATCATATAATTGTAGATAAAGCGGTTCATTGAAGTGCATAGTTTCCATTTCTACTTGCATAATTCCCCTTGCACCATCTACAAAAACCTTCGGACTATTCACTTCACTTACAGGATCGGTATATACATTAAGTAATGCAGGTTCTTCCCAAATTGTATTGACTGTGGTATTGGTCGTAATAGGCTCGTTAAAGTCAAAGAAAATATGTGCCGTATTCCTAATCACCGTTCCAGGAGCATTGCCTTCTACTTGTGCAATTTGAAACTTGACAAAGCCTTGACTTCGAGCTTCATCTGCTTCTTTTGCCGTTAGATGAATATCTGGAAAGGTCAGTTTTAGCACATTATAATCTACGATTTCCATTCGATAAGGGTGGCTAGAAGCACCTCCTTTTATAGAACTAATATCTAGTTTTTCAGCAGCTAAAGTATCTGTAATAATGACTGTAAATGCTGTATCATTACCAATATTTTGAAAACGAACTAAGTATTCTAAAACAGTTGAATCGCCAATAAAATTACCCTCTCCCAACCCGAAAGGAACCACTTTTAGATCATTAGGATCATAGGAGCCGATCACCTCATCACAAGCCACTTTGTAATAAGTATCCAAATCCCACAAAGGACGAGTTTGCACATGCCCTAGTGAAAAAGGCTGTTCTCCACAAAGTTCAACTACTTTTTGTACAATCGGACTAGAAGGATGCCCAGGTCTTTGTTCTACAACCATTCGATAGGTATTGCCATTAGCTGGAAAATTGACAATCATACTATCTTCGGCAGCTAATCGAAACATATCTAAGGAAGAAAGAATATCGTCTTCATAAACCCGATAATCACTACTTCCATCCATATCGTCTCCTACATTTTTGATGGTAAAACTCACCAAAGCATCATCATCACATGCGGCATATACTTCTAGGTCAGATTTATCCCAAGTCAAATTAGCAGCTTTACAATCATCAGAAGGTAGAATTTGTGCTTCTACACATACTGTTTCACCCAATACAGCATCACAAGCCACTTTAGTTGTAAAAGTCACTTTTCCACAAGCCCCAATAAATAGATCTCCCAATTCAAAATTTACATAATTTCCTTTCACCTCATAAGGATGAGAAGCAGCAAGCGGCTCAAGTGTTTCAGGGATGGTCAATCTAATCAAAGCGTCTGAAGCAGGTACAGTACCACTATTACAATAGTCAATAGTAAATGTATTTTCAAAACATCTTCTCATCAAAGGAGTATGTAAATCCACGGTCAATAAGGCACAATCTTTCACCGCTTGATTGGCAAAATGAGCAGTAGTATCCTTAAAACTTGGACTATCTACAACAATTTGATAACCCGCTCCTTCAATAGGACAAGTCTGATCCCACAATTCATTTGGTCGAACATAGCGAATCGTATAAACGCCTTCTGGTACACTAAACTCATAAAAGCCCTTTTCATCCGTAAAGGCATAATACCAACCTTCGTTAATGGAAACAATGGCTTTAGGAATAGGAAAATCTCCCTCATTAGGTAGGCAATCTTTGTTGCGATCAAAGAAAACACGTCCACTAATGGTTGGTAATCCTTCCCTTGTACAATTGATGTCAATTTTATCTGTCAGACCTGTATCTCGAAAAGTTGCTTCCAAATCCTCAAAACGATTACCTGGACAAATGACCAATTTTCTGATGGTATAGAAAAAATCGTGAATCGTAATATCGGTCAATAAATTATTGGAGACATCCAATTCATTCAATTCTGTTAATGCAGAAAAATCAGGAATACCACCAATGATCTCATTATTGGATAAATTAATTTTCTGCATACTAGTCAAAGCCTCAAATCCAGGAATATATCCTACAAATTGATTGTGAGACAAATCTAAATTTCTCAAATTAGGATTGCTATAATTCGGCACCCAGCCTTTGAATTGATTGTGATTGGCTTTAAACAAGATCAGTTCTTCTAATTTGCTGAAGAAAGGCAAGCCACCACTTAATTCATTATGACTTAAATAAATATAGGCTAAATTTGGCAAGTCAAAATCAGGTACTTGACCTGTCAATTTATTTCCATTCAAGGAAAGTTGCTGCAATGATGGAAAGTTTTGAAAATCAGGCAATTCCCCTTCTAGTAGATTGGCTTCTAGCACTAGTACTTCTAATTGAGGTAAATTTTTCCATTCAGGAATGGTACCACTAAATTGATTATCACTTAAAAATAGTGAACGGAGGCTAGGTATATTTAAATCAGGCAAATTACCAGTCAAAGCACATGACTCAATGACCAACTCCATCAAATTAGTGTAGGTGCTGAAATCAGGTAAGGTTTTACCTGTCATTTCGGTTGCGCCCTGTATATACAATTCCTTTAAGGTAGGTAAGTTGACATTAGTTACCGTTCCCTTCACATGCTCTACATAAGCAAGTCTAATGGTCTCAATACGGCAATCCTCATCAAAAGTCAATCCTTCCCATTTGTCAATGGATTGTGTATAATAAGTGGAGCGAACCAATTCCCAATCTTCAGCATATAAGCTTTCAAAAAATCTAACTATCTCCAGAACATCTTCATCAGGCACTTGCCCTTCACAGGCTTGTGCTTTCGCTATAGGTATAACATTATTACCTAACAGCAAAATCATTAAGAGCAAAGAAGATAATAGCAGTTGGGTATTTTTCATGCTTTTATTATTATTTTGGATAATCTTAGGAACGAGTGAAAAATAAGTTTGCAAATTTATCAATCAAAATAAAAAGTTATTTTTTTACTGTTCCTAATTATCACGTTCTTTAGTTGTTGCAATAATTAATTCAAAGATCACTATAAAATCATGGAGACTCAAAAATAATTTTCAAATAATTTTCTGTTTTTTTAGCTGTTTATATAAAAGAATAGGAAATGGTATTTTGCGCTACCATTTTGATTGTTATTTATTTAAGTATTTTATTTTTTATTATTTGATTTCTGAAAAGTTAATGATCTTTTGTGAAAAGAAATCACCTATTATCTCATTTTTTGTAATTATTACTTTCTTTTTAAACTCCATCTACCTTCTAATCGTTTTAGTAATAGGCTATTCCTTAATAAAGTAGATTTCGATTCAATGAATGAAACCGTCAAAAAATACATGCTCCACTTAGATTTAGATTCCTTTTTTGTATCTGTAGAAAGATTACTCAATCCAGATTTAAATGGGAAGCCTGTGGCTGTTGGTGGGCAAAGTAATCGAGGCGTTGTGGCTTCTTGTAGTTATGAAGCTAGGGCTTTTGGTGTTCGATCAGCGATGCCTATGGCCAAAGCCAGACAATTGTGTAAAAAGTTGATTGTCGTTGGTTCAGGAAGAGCCAATTATAGTCATTACTCCCGCCTAGTTACCGATATTATCGCCAATGAAGCTCCCTCCTTTCAAAAAGCCTCCATTGATGAATTTTATGTTGATTTAACAGGCATGGATAAATATTTTGGAGCCTATGAATGGGCAAGTGAATTGCGTCAACAAATCATCAAAGAAACTCAATTGCCTATTTCTTTTGGTTTGGGAGCTAATAAAATGATGGCCAAAATCGCTTCAGCACAAGCCAAGCCTAATGGACAATTATGGATCAAGCATGGAGAAGAGCAAACCTTTCTAGCTCCTCTAAATATCCGAGTCATCCCAGGATTAGGAGCCAAAAGTTGTGCATATCTCAATAAATATGGATACCACTTCATCAGAGACTTGCAAAATTCTTCCGAAAACCGTTTAATACAATTGTGTGGCAATAATGGGCGAATTTTATGGTTAAAAGCTAATGGCTTACACGATACCCCATTAACAGAATATTCCGAAAGAAAATCGATTTCTACAGAAAGAACTTTTTTTAAGGACGTGGCTGATCCTGTAAAGCTCAAAAAAGTATTGACTCAAATGACCGAAAAATTGACCTACAAACTGCGAACAAAAGATCGACTAGTTGCTTGTGTAGCCATAAAAATACGGTATCCTAATTTTGAAACCATTACTCGACAAACCACCATTAATCCTTCAGCAAGTGATCATGAAATTATACCAGCCATTATGACACTTTTTGAACAATACTTTGATCCCAAAAAAGCCATCCGTCTTATTGGAGTTAGATTAAGCCATTTCGTCAGTCCAGAACAGCAATTGAGTCTATTTATAGATGAGGATAAAAATCGGAAGTTGTATAAAGCCATTGATTTACTCAAAAATAAATTTGGTGATGATACCATCAAACGGGGTGGAAGTCTTTAATTGGGGTATAGCTCATGTAGTTTTCATTTTAGATAGAAACTTGACTGTTTTACAAACTTTTCTATAGCAAATTATCACCAATCTGTAGTTGATAATAAGCTTATACCTGTGACGCAAATTACATTACTCGTCTCGAAAACGATTTGCATAAAAAATGATTGCACAATATAAAAGGTTGTACGACAATGTATTAGCCTTGCAATTAGTAGTATAGCTATACCTACACCAATTTTCCTCAACCAAAAATATACACAACTATGGAATGGTTATTTTTCATCTTGATTGGAGCAGTCGCAGGATGGCTTGCAGGTTTATTAATGCGAGGTGGTGGATTTGGGCTTATTGGTAATATTATCGTTGGTATTATTGGATCTATTTTGGGCGGCTGGGTACTTGGTTTACTGGGTATTTCTCTTGGGATTGGTAGTCCACTAGTTAGTTCCATCATTACTGCAACGATTGGGGCTGTGCTGCTCTTATTTATTATAGGATTAATTAAACGCTGACAGTTGATATAAAAAAAAGAATTGTCAAAACGTACTTTATTTATTGTTGTTATTTGCATAGGTAACAAATGAATGGTAAGGCTGTAATTAAGCATATTAGATATTGACTATTCGCTTTGATCACTTTTTAATGAATTTTTGAGTTATTGTTTTTTTTCTAGTCACCATATATCTTGTATGTAAGGAACAAGTGAGAAATAAGTACTAGTTTTGATTAGGGAAATTTGAAGCTAGACGAGGCAAAAAACGTAGGCAATGCAGGGCATTGGCGAGGCTTTTTAACGAAGTATAGTTTAAAATTTATCAATCAAAATGATAAGTTATTTTTTTACTGTTCCTAAGCTATTGATAGCATTAATTATTTTCTTGCATTATTTGTTACCCTCAAAGAAAAAGTCACAACCTGTAGTCTGATAAAGATTACAGGTTTTTCTATTTTTAGTGGTGGACTATTTTCATAACAAGCATGTAAAGAGTTTCTCTTGTCTACTTTTTGTAATATAAAATTGCCTATTAGGCCTTATAAGACCATTTTTGTATCTTTAATGATTATCATAAAACTCCCTAAATCCAAAATACCATGCGAAGAAATACCTTATTGACCTCTATGGGTGGGTTCAAAAAAAACAAGGAAATTGCAGATAGCTCTCCTAAAATATTCCTTTTATGTTTATCCGCCATGTATTTGGATACACCAAGTTTACTACAAAATGTAGCTAGTTCAGGCAGTTCTACAGCAGCAATTCAACAAGCCATTATTGATGAATTTTGCAATATGCGAATTGCAGAAAATCCGCATCCTAAACCACCACAAGCACAAGAAATTGTGGAAGATGTAGATCCTGAAGCAGCAGCAAAGGCAGAAGAAGCCGCTCAAAATGAAGCAAACTGGGCAGTCACCGTCTTAAAAGAAGATTTTGAGATTCACAATGCTGATGAGTGGAAAGAGAAATTACAATGGCTTAAAAAGGAAGGGCATCGAACCGCTTTTCAGGAAATAGATACAATGGTTACACAGCAGTTTCCTAGTGCTAAAAGTGCAGCAGATATTCAAGCACCTCCTGTTAGTGAAGGAGAGGAAGGCGAATCAGAATCAACTCCGAGTCTTCCGCCTAATCTTGACAATTACTTTGCGGCAAAAGCCAAACTAAGAACTAAGAATCTGGCAGGTTATGATGTTGCACAATATATATGGATATTGCGTTTGGGCTATAATGCTGGTTATGTTGAGATTGAAGATGCTTGGGATTTGGGACAGCAAATTCTATATATGGCTATACAGGAAATGCAATCTCATAGAGATTTTTGTAGTGGGTATTTTGCAGGTTACATTTTTGATACAGGCAGTACTGAAATGACCGTCCATCACAATGCTTGCGCCACTTTATTGACAAGTCCAGTAAGTCCTTGGGGCGTTTATGGTTGGCTGGGTTAGTAGGGGCTATAAATGAGTACATTTATAATTTATTCACCCACTTATTTTTAACTCATCATTTATTTCCCAGAAAAGTATAAAACTTTTTTCGTAGCCAGACCTTTTCTGCTACCTGTTCTTGTTTATCAACCATTTGATTGAAAATTTTTTCTGCGGCTGCTGGTGTATCTTTATAAAAATGCCCTTTAAAGAGCAATAATTTAAAATATTTGATAAAATTGGAATAGAAAATATAATGTTTGGGTAATTGTACCTTTTTGCGATTAAGAAAAGCAGCAAAATTGGTGATATACTGTTCTAGTAAATCATAATAACGAGGTTGGTCAGGCTTTTGGAGCTGTAATTCATAATAAGTTTTCAATAAAAGAGCTTTAGAAGCTAGTTGTAATAGTAAATCCTTATGGTCTGGTTGTAATACATATGGAATAACCGCTTCATACTTTTTTTGTCTAAATTTCAATTGTGCTAAGTTAAATTGATAAATCGGCAATTCTACTGCATTTTTATAGTCATTCAGAAATTTTTCTAACCAATCGTATTCTTGTAATAAAGAAGCTACCGTCGAAATATTTTTATAGGTATGTGGAGATAAAGATTGTTTGTTGTCAATGATATATTCCTCTAATTCAATTTTATACAATTCAAAAGTTTCTTTTAAGTAATCAGAATTCCCTGCATTGATTTGTCGGATGCAATAATTCCGAGCTAGAATGAGCATGGTAATTCCTTCAGCAGCGTGTAATTGTTTACCATTAGAGCGCAAAAGCTGCTTAACCGCCTGAAAAGCCTCTTCCCCTTCATGAATAGAGGTACTAAGTGCTTTAGCCAAGTAAAAATAGATTTGAATGGCTGGTGCCCAAGTATCCCATTTTGTTTCTACCAATTCCATAATGGCTTCCATAAGGTCAAAGTCATAATCAGTAGGGGTAAAATGTTGAAAATTTAATGCTTTACAATAATATTTGAGTTTATTGAGCATAAAATAATGATCTAAACTATTAGAAACTGCTTGTAAATGGGGTTCTTGGTTTCGATTTTCTTCTGCTTCAATTAGTTCATGAATATTGACTTCCAATTGTAATTGCTCAAAAGCAATTACCGCTGCCTCTTTTTCCTTATTGCCCTCCGAAAGGGCCGTTCTCAAATCAGCCACCTGTTTTTGCCAGTAATTCCGAAAACCTCTTTCATAATAAGTGCTTGCTATCGCCAAGTCTTGGCTTAGGGTCTGCTTTTCCCAACGTTGAAAAGCCCAAAATTGCTCAATATTCTTCACCAAATCACTCATCAATTGTTGTATTTTCAAAATACGATATGTCTTCTTAGGATACAAATACTTAAAAACTTTTTCTTTGCTTAATCTTTTATCCTCATAGGTAGGTGCAGACTTGCGGATATACTCGTAAAAAAGAATCAAACTTTTATTAGTATTAAATATGGGGGACTTCAAAAATTGATGCAATTGCTTCAACTCTTCAGGTCTAAAGGTTTTCAATAAACTAATCAATTTGCTATTATGCATATTTGGATAAAGAACGTTAATTAAGAAACAAATAAATCATTTATTTACAGTAATAAAAAAAGCACTTAACTAATTTTTATCACAAAATTTTAATTGTTGCTGCATAAAAATTTGGAAAAAGCTATTTTTGTTAGTATTTTTGCTAACAGAGTTGGAAATCAATAAAACTAAAATTTTATCCATGAAATCAACTACTGTATTGCAAAATATACATAAAAATATTAAACATCTCCGTTTGGTTGCAGATCTTAATCAGGAAAAATTTGCTCGCTTGCTATCTATTAATCGAAGTAAGTTGGCAAGTTATGAGCGTGGGCATACCAAACAACCAGATAGAGATTTTGTAAGAAAACTAGCTCTACTTTATGGCTTGACATTACAAGATCTTTACGATAAAGATTTGTGTCACGAAAAAAACTTAAACCAAGTGAAAGATAAAAAACAAGAAATTAGTCCACTTGGTTTGTCTTTGAATGATCATGGACTAAAAATACGAAAATCAAGAAAAGTAATTGTCAGTTTTAAACCTTCCACCTCACTTTTTAAAATCCTGCTAGACATTAGGGAGCAAGCTGTTGTTCAGTCAACAGGAAGTGCCAACACTTACTTAAATGCTTTTGAGGTCTTAACTGATAAAATGCTCCCTTTGTCTTCAGGTGCAATACTCATTACTAGAAAGGTCAACGACCCTACTCAATTAACCCCTAATCGACAGTATGTTGTTCAACAGAAAAAGCAATTCTTTTTCCGTCAGTTAGAAGCCATCCAGACAGAAGGCAACATACTCCAACTCAGCACCATGCTCCCTGAAGACAAAACACTACACTTGCCACTCAACCAAATCAAAAATATTCATCAAGTGATTAGCTTTATCATTATTGGAGATGATAGAAAAGCTAATTTTTTTATTAAAAAATTATAGGAATAGTTAGTGATGGATTAGGAACAGTAAAAATAATTGTGTCATTTTGATTGATAAATTTAAGCCTATACTTCGTTAAAAAAGCCTCGCAAATGTCCTGCATTGCTTGTGTTTTGCCTTGTCTAGCATCAAATTTCTCTAACCAAAATTTAGTACTTATTTTTCACTCGTTACTTAGAAATAAAGTCCACCCAAATAGACTTGTATTTCCATTTCACTACACACAATGATTGTAATTCATTTTTTGTTTCAAAATTAGTACACTATGTCATTAAACAAATTCCAGAAGAATCTTAAATACTTACGTAAAAAATATAGACCTAAACTCAATCAAGAAGTCTTTGCTAATAAAATCAACAAGATCACTCAAAAACGAGAGGGTTATTTATCTATTGATTTGATGCCCAAACGTTATGTCATGAATGGTAAGAATATTGGCAGTTATGAACAAGGTAAAAGTATGCCTGATGCTTCTGTTGTTATTCCTGCTATTGCTGAATTTTTTGAGTTAAGTCTGGAAGATTTGTTGGTGGCTGATTTAGAAAGGCTTCAGTCCTCAACTAAGACAATCAATTCTAGTGCTGTGGATAGGGTTAAACTATCTAGTAGGAAACATAATTCTAGTGCAATTATTAGGGAAATTATTGCAACGACAAATAAAGAAGATAGACTGAATATTGAATTGGTAGATATGAAAGCAGCAGCAGGTTATTTAGATGCCTATGATGATGAAAATTACATTAAAGATCTTGCCAGATTTCAACTGCCTTTCCTACCTAAAGATGTGCATTATCGAGCTTTTGAAATTGAGGGAGATTCGATGTTACCACTTCCTTCTGGGTCTATCGTTATTTGTGAGCTTCAAGAAAAACAATATGTAAAATCAGGGGAAACTTATGTCATTGTTTCCCAAAATGAAGGCTTGGTCTATAAAAGGGTCATTAATGAAGTGGCTACAAAAGGACAATTATTATTGCTTTCTGATAATCCAGATCAAAGAACATATATGCCTTTCTCTATTCCTATTGATGAGGTAACACAGACGTGGAAGACCAAAGCATTTATTGTTAATGATACCTCTGTTTATAGTGGGGATAGTTTATATGGTAATGTATATGAGGAGTTGAAAAGCCTAAAAAGTGTATTACATCACCAAATGGCCTGAATTATAATTTAGTATAGTGTAAATTAAGTTGGGTCTTATTTTTAGCCAGCTATTTTTGCAGCTAGACAAGGTACAAAACGCATGTCTTCATGGAATGTACGGTGAGGCTTTGTAATTTTGCTGATTATTGCAAAAGTCAAGGGAATAATTGGAATAATAACCAGGTAACAGCTAAAAAATAACTCCGACATCTTGTTGTTTAATTTGCTGCTATACTTCGTTAAAAAGCCTCGCCGATGCTCGCATCGCCTACGTTTTTTGCCTCGTCTAGCTACAAATTAACCGAACAAACATGCCTAATTTATTTTTTGCTTGTTACTAGGAGAAACATCTTATCTACCAATCCCAAGTGGTTGAACGTTTACTTCTAATGTAATTCCGAATATTTAAAATAAAAGCTAAACATAGATAAATAATGATAGGGGACCACATAGCAATACAGGTCGCATAAACGAAAAACAAACGAATGCGAGAAGTAGGTATATTCATTTTGTCCCCTAAATAACTACATACACCAAATGCATGTGTTTCCAATAAACTTCTTATGTATTCTAATAATTTCAAACTCGAGAAAATTTAGGAGGTGTACAGGTAAAGTTAACAATTGTTTTCTTTATAATTATACAAAATAAACTCTAATTTTTCTTTTTTGTTTAAGGAAATTTTGATTTTTAATCCTATAGATTCTACAAAATCATAATTAAAACAAGATAGACAGCAATGGCTACACCGAAATCTGAGCTGGGAGAACAAGGAGAAAGATTCGCTTGTACTTATTTACAAAAGAAAGACCATGTGATTTTGCATCGAAACTGGAAATATGGTAGGAAAGAAATTGATATTATTACTTATAAAGATCGAAAAATCATTTTTGTAGAGGTAAAAACTCGTAGCAATGATTATTTTGGGGAGCCAGAAGATGCAGTAAATCGTAGTAAACAACGGTTGATGTTGGAAGCAGCAGAAGCTTATATTCATCGGTATCAGCATGAAGGGGAGGTGCGTTTTGATATTGTTTCTATTATTTTTTTGGAAAAAGAGCAGCGAATCAAACACATTAAAGATGCCTTTTTCTTTTATGATGAATA
>JAHDFT010000038.1 GCA_020628015.1 Bacteroidota bacterium | reverse complement strand
CCCTAGCAGGGTCGCACTCTACCGAATTGCATAAGAAATCCCCCAATATGTCATGGACTCAATTGATTAAGGAACAGTAAAAAATAACTGTTCAATTTTGATTGATAAATTCAACATAGTTTATTGTGCAATTTTAGATTTGAACTTTTTATCAAAAATAGCCCAATGGATGCCTTTGGCATGAAAACCATCCCCAAAATAGCGCAAAACTTTATCCATTTTTGCAGGAGCCATATAACCAGGTACGATGGTCAATTTAGACATGTCCTTATCCAATATGACCATAGAAGGATAAGACATTCTTCCTTCTAGTAACAATACAGCTAGTTCATGCGCTCCTCTTCTTCCTTGATTGATGTACTTATATTTTTGTCCATCTATGGTAAGTGGTTTCTTAGATTCTGCATCAAATTTAACTGCATAAAATTTTTCATTCACATACTTGGCAATGTCTTTATGTTGGAAAGTTGTTTTGTCCATCTTTTTACACCAACCACACCATTGTGTATAGACATCTACAATGACCATTCTTGGCTCTTTTTTCATGGCTTCCTCTAATTCAGACATCTCTACCCATTGTATTTTTTTGTCTGCTTTTGTCTTTTTTGTTACCTTTTTATTGTCTCCACCACCTGCAAAAGCAAAAGAGCTACCAAGCAGGCAAAGGATTAAGACCATCATAGATAAGGTTGTTTTCATCTTCTTGATTTTATGAAGTAGCAAGACTATTTTCCCACTACTGGTTAATTATTTTATTTAGTTTCAGTCAATGAGTTAAGTAACAAGCAAAAAATAAATTTGGCAAATTAAACAACAAGATGTGGGTTTATTTTTTAGCTGTTACTAAGTTCAGATTTTTGGGTGAGCTATTTAAAGACATAAAATATGCCGATTAGTGTGAAAAAAGGTTAAGTAATGGGTTAAAAATAGAATGCTCACTCATTGGATAAAATAAAGCTATTTTTTATCCGATGCTTTTTTTCCAAAATAGATTAATGACTAATCAATAAAAATTAGTTTTCTTGATGGTATAGCTCAATTTAATCAACTATTTACAATCATTAATAATTATATCATAGTAAATTAAATGTTTGGGAAAAGATGTCACAAGAACTCCATTTTTTGATTTTTTGCCAAATTTATGTAATTTTGATATTGAAAAAAATTACCTTTACTTCCCAAACGTAATTTTATTGACCTTTTCAATTTTATTGTTATACCTTAGAGCCTCTCCAGTTAAATGTTTCAAATTGTTGTTGTATTATCAACTATTTTCTTAGACTAAATATTGCATGTTGTCATTATCAATCTCTTTTTGACATCACTTTGATAATCTGAATAGAATTTTTTACCGTTAGAAACGTTCTAATCCCAATAAAAATGACTTGATATTAATTTGTAGAAAATACTCATATAGTCTAGTATATTGTGGAGTATTTTTTCTGGCAAAACGATGACAAGTTATTGACTTTACTAATCTATTTTGTAGAAGTCTTACAAAACTAGATAAGATAAGTTATACTTAACAATAGTGATAAAACCAAATTGAAAATAGTTGTCCCACTTTTAAATAAACTATTTATACTGCTCTAGCGATCAAAAAAGGTAGATGTACTTATTATAGGCATTTCATCATTACATGGATTGTCCATGTATTTATCAAATTTAAATATTACTGTTACTAAGTTATAATACTAGTGAATAATACAAGTCTTTTTTATACAATAATTAAAAACAAGTCTTATAGTGAGGCTGTGTTGTAGATAGCAGGTATAAAACTAGACTAAATTAGAACTTGATGCGATCATTTTTTAATGTTATTATCATTACTATTTGGCTTTAAAACAGTCTTTATCATATACACAAACAAGGGGTTTGGCATAAATGATAGGCATTGTAATACAATAATTTATTTGATTGTATTATACTCAATATTCAATAGGCAATTAAATATGTTAAACACCCCCGAATTTAAACCTAATTTTTGCAATCAAATATTTTTACAATGAAGCAGCTAAAGCCATTTACATTATTGACGCTTTTGTTGACCTTTCTTGCAGTAGGGTGGCTCCAAGCAGAGACGCTAAACAGTGAAGGGGAAGCAATGGCAAAACTCCAAGTTGGAGATATTGCTCATGATATTGCCCTTGAGGATCTCAATGGACAACAACAGTCCCTTGCTGCACTAAAAGGGAGTATGGTTTTATTGCGTTTTTGGGCATCTTGGGATCAACAATCAAATGTTGATGCATCTGAGATGGTCAATCTCTACAATAAATACAAAAAGGCAAATGGTACAGATGGATTATTGGTTTATAATGTATCTGTAGATACAGATAAAAATGCTTGGCGTAATGCTATTCAAGGCAATCATGCGGGTATTTATAATGTATTAGATTTCTATTCTAAATATGCTGCTCAATATAAAGTGCAGAAACTACCAACTACTTTCTTATTAAATGAACGAGGAGTTGTTTTGGGTAAAAATTTAAGTGCTAGAGAAATCGAAGGTTTGTTGGGACACAAATTCGGTGCAAGACAAACTGTAGTAAGCAATAGTTATTACAATGCTAGTACTAGCAATAAGGCTACACAAGTGGTCAATACTGCTAATAATAATTACTCAACAACAAATGTAAGTAGTGGGGAAACGTATCGCATCCAATTAGGAGCTTATAGAAATCCTTTGATGAGCGAGTTTGATGATGTGGCTTCTATCGGAGGTGTGGTTACTGAAAATACTTCAAGTGGGATTAAAAGAGTACTTTTGGGTGATTTTTATAGCCTTGGTGCTGCGGCTGATGCTTTACAAAAGGTACAGTCAGAAGGTTATGGAGATGCTTTTGTAGTATTGTATAGAAATAACTCTAGAGTAAAAGTTGTTGGTAAATCAGAAGTTGCTGCTGCATTGAGTGGTGGTGGTGCTTATAATTATGCTTCTAATGCAACTAGAAATAATAGTGCTTATCAACAAACAGTATCTTACAATTACAATAATCGCAACTTAGATTACTACGAAAATCAAAATAAAGTAGGTGCGCCTGTTACTACAAGAACGTATAAGGATGTAGATAATACATCTTATAGTTATGGAACAACAAGCAATACCAATTATAACTACACTCCACCAGCAACCACAACGACTACTTATACAAGTCCTCCTGTGGCAACGAATATGTCTAATACAGTAAGTACACCACAATTAGGGGTTTCTGAAAATGTGACTTATGTTTATCCTAGTGAGCAAAGAAGTGTAGCAACAACTACACAGGTTCAGCCTTATAATAATTATGGTACAGTATCTACTACTAATACAACAAGTTCAGTTGGTCATTCAACAACTACAAGTGGTGGTACTTATTATGACAATCCAGGTACTTATACCTATAGAACTACACAACCAACGACAACTGTTCCTTATGGTACAGTAGGGGTTTACCAGCCAAGTAAATCAAGAGGAGCAACGACTACACAAACGACTCCTTATACTTCGTCTGCAACTTATGGTACGAGTACTAGTAGTAGCTATTCAAGAGGTGGTTCAACAACTACAGGTAGTCAAGTAATGGTAGGTAATCAACAATATGGTGCAATTAGCAACAGCTACACTAGACCAGGAGCAAGTTCTGTGCCTATGAGTAATAGAACAACGTATACTAGTAATGTAGTGACTACACCACGTACAACAGGTACCATTGTTTCGGGTGTGCCAACAACAGGTAATATTGTTTATCGCAATCAATCTGGTAATCGCATCAATGTACCAAGAAATCAAATTGGGGTATCGACTAGAACTTATACTAGAGAGGAATTACCAGTTGGTATAGCAGAATACGGAACAACGACAGGTGCAACTAATAGTGGGGCTTATATCATCAACCAGTCCAATAGATATACTACTCGTACTAGTCCTAGTTCACAAGGAAGTATTGTTAATGGGGTTGGCCTTACTGGTCGAACACAAACTACTGGAAGAGTAGTTAACACAGGTCGAGTGGTGAATACTGGTCGAGTAGTCAATACTGGAAGACCTGTTCAGCGACCATCTACTATTGGTAATGTAAGCCGAAATACAGGTACTCCTGTAAGTACTACTCCAGGCGCAAAGACTAAGGTAACAGAAGTAGGGGATGGTAATTTGAATGAGGCTTTAGATACTTATTTGGATAGCTATCAACAAGGTGATATGGCTACTGATGAGCCTAGCTATGGTAGACGTTACTTGACTCCAAAAGAAAAGAAAAAGCTTTTGAGGAAGATCAAAAAGAATCGTAAGAAGAGAAAATAGTCAATTAGGGTTAGCTATGCTTAAGACTAGTTGCTAATATATATATTTTTGAAAATGCAAAAAAGGGAATGGATATTGTATTCATTCCCTTTTTTGATTATTATAACTTGTCTACTACAGTCTTTTTTATAAAAACCCTTTAAAATATTGAATTATGAGTGCAATCGGACCTGGAACCCGTGTTCACCATGAACAATTTGGTGTTGGAGCTATTGTTAAAATTTCTCATGTAGGTTATGGGATTACTTTTATGCAACATGGTTATATGGAAGTGCCTTTTGACACAGAGTTGGAGGTGATAGATACAGTAGCACCTGCCACAGATATGGTTTCGCTAAAAGATGTTGAAAAGGTATTATATAATCTTTTGCAACAACACAATGGTATAGAGACAGTAATTCCATTAGCTAATAAATGGGTGGGTGGAAAATTGGTTATTCAACCAGGAAGTGATGATTTGAAGCCTAAAGAGATTCCTATTGATGCGTTTTTTCATAAAATCGTTATGGTAAGAGATCGTTTGAGGGTGATGGAACAACGGATCAATAGTAGCAAAAATATGAGTGATGAAGAAAAGGTAAATCTACAACAATACATTACCCGTATTTATGGCTCTTTAACCACTTTCAATGTTTTATTCAAAAATTCTAGTGACCAGTTTAAAGGAACGGGTAGATAAAAGCAATAGCAATAGTTATTTTATATGGAACAGTAAAAAAATAACTGTTCAATTTTGATTGATAAATTTAACCCTATACTTCGTTAAAAAGCCTCGCCAATGCACTGCATTGCTTATGTTTTTTGCCTTGTCTAGTGTCAAATTTCTCTAATCAAAATTTAGTACTTATTTTTCACTTGTTCCTATAATTACTCAATAGATTTTTGGGTAAAAAATATTTTTTGCTTATCGTTGTGAAGGAATGGTAGCGTAAATAAGAAGTCCGTTTTTATTATGCTACCATTCTCATTAAAATAGACCTACAATTATAAGGTCTGTTTATGCTTTGTTTCATCTTGGATGCTCATTACTAACCTATCACACATGTTCAAGCTCATCATGTCTCTCATTCGCAATGGAAAAGGGAAATTTTTGATGGCAGCCATAGTTGGGGCTGTTGTCGTTTTTCAATGGGATTCGATTATTAACAACTGGGATGCCATTCAGGAAGCCTTGGTTGGCTCTGGTGGAAATACTACAAATACGACTAGCCCTAGAGAAAATCCTAGAACTAGTGGTGGGGAACGTAGCACAACAGGAACGAAAAGTTCAGGAGATGTAGGTAGTAAAGGAGAGATAGGACAAAGACCAAAATCGTCTGCTAGTCGGGTTACCTCTCAACATGCTTCTCGTAAGTTGAAATTGGTGTCTTGGAATATGTGCAATATTGGAATTAGTAAAGACGACAAGGAGATTGAGTATATGGCGGATATGTTGAAAGATTATGACATTATCGCTGTGCAGGAAATTTCTACTAAATTGAGTGGTCCTAGAGCGATTGTAAAGCTTAATGAACAGTTGAATTTAAGAGGAGATAAATGGGATTATGTGATTAGTGATCCTACTTCTGGAACTGGATCAGAGCGTTATGCTTATTTATGGAAAAAAGGGAGAACAAAGCTTTCTGGGCGTACTTGGTTGGCTAAGGCTCGTAGCTTGGATGATAAACTGGATCGAGAACCTTTTATGGCTCGTTTTTATGTAGGAAATGATGCCGTATTGATTGCCAACTTCCATGCGGTTCCTACTTCTAAGAAGCCAGAAAAAGAGATTGCTGAATTAGATGATTTACATAGAGCCTATAAAAAGGATAATTTGATCATACTAGGTGATTTTAACCTCTCTCAAAAACATGCAGCTTTTGATGAATTGAAAGATATGGGTTTTAAGCCTGCCTTAACCAATCGCAAAACAAGTATTCGCCGAGTGCGTAGTAATGGAGAGCATTTGGCACAAGAATACGATAATATTTTCTTTGAAAAGGAGTTCATTAAAGTGAGCCGAAGTGGGGTGATTGATTTTGCCAAGAACTTTGAGTCTTTGAAAGAGGCTAGAGCCATTTCTGATCATATCCCAGTATGGGTGCAATTGGAGATGAATTAAGTCACCACATTCAAAGGCTGTCCTTTTAACCAAGTAGCTACATTTTGAGCAAGCATATGGAGTAGGCGTTGTCGAGCTTCCTTCGTTGCCCAAGCTAAGTGGGGAGTAACAATACAATTGGGTGCGCCCATCAATACATTACCCCTTTTAGGTGGTTCCTCCGAAAGTACATCTACCGCAGCACCTGCAATTTTTTCCTTCAATAAGGCCTCACACAAATCATCTTCTTGTATTAAGCCCCCTCTACTAGTATTAATAAGGTAAGCTGTAGGCTTCATAATGTTTAAATAATTTTTATCTACAAATTCGTGATTAAAATCAGTCAAAGGTAAGTGTAAGCTGATGACATCACTCTCCCTGAATAAAACGTCCAAATTAACTGCACGCATATCGGCTGTTTCTTCAATTGGATATTTGTGATTAATAAGCAAAGACATTCCGAAAGCCTGGGCAATTTGTGCTACCGCTTTACCTATTTTACCATAACCGATAATCCCCATCTTTTTACCTGCTAATTCTACTAAAGGATAATTCCAATAACAAAAATGCTTGGCTCTTGCCCATTGTCCTTCTAAAACACTTTGATGATGCTCTTTGACTTTATTGGTCAAGGCCAATAAAAGTGCGAAAACATGTTGAGCAACCGCAGCCGAACCATATCCTTTGACATTGGTGACTACAATTCCTCTTTCTCTAGCTGCTTCTAAATCCACATTATTGGTACCTGTTGCAGAAATACCGATATATTCCAATTGAGGCAATTGATCCATTATAGCCGCATCAATAATCACTTTATTGGGTAAAATGACCGTTGCCTCAAAGCAACGATTGACCAATAGACTTTGAGGGGTATGTGGATAGATACTGACATTTCCTAGTTGTTGAATAGGTGTCCAGCTCAAATCACCTGGATTGAGGGTATGACCGTCAGGAATCACTATATTTTTCATATGGCGCAGTATTAATGGTTAAATATGGATGACTTAGTAACAAGCAAAAAATAAATTGGGCATCTTTGTTAGGTTAATTTGTAGCTAGGCAAGGCAAAAAACGTAGGCGATGCGAGCATCGGTGAGGCTTTTTAACGAAGTATAGCTGCTAATTAAACAACAAGATGTCGGTTTATTTTTTAGCTCTTACTTAGTTGCAATAAGGGGAGATAAAATAAGACAGAAATATAAAGCCTGCTAAATGTCAAACCTCTGACAATGATTTCAGCCTTTTGACTAGTGGAATCAAAACGGATTTAATAATTTTGGCAGATAATTAGAAAAAAAATAGCCCCGCTTTCCTATTTTGTTTATCTTCTCCCCGATTAGCTAGTAATAGAAAGATAATAACCTAGAGCATTTAAAGGTTATTATTGCCCTATCATTGCTAGAACAATTTTACAAAAAAACACCTGAAAATTATCATTTTTTGAAGAAACCAATCAATAATTTACGAATAGCTGTAATTATACCTGCATTAAATGAGGAGATTGCGATAGGTAAAGTCATTAAAGATATACCAGAAAATCTAGTCAGGGAGATCATTGTAGTAGATAATGGCTCTACAGATCAAACTGGCGAGAATGCTAAAAAGGCAGGAGCTACTGTCTTATCACAACCTGAACGAGGATATGGAAATGCCTGCTTAAAAGGTATTGAGTATATCGCTCAAAAAAGCAAAGAAGCACAACCAGATATTGTTGTTTTCTTGGATGGAGATTACTCTGATTATCCAGAAGAAATGATCTATGTAGTGGAGCCAATTATTACAAAAGATTGTGATTTGGTCATTGGGTCAAGGGCTACAGGAGAAAGGCAAAAAGGAGCGATGACCGTACCTCAAATATTTGGGAATTGGTTATCTACTAGGTTAATCCGATTGATTTATGGCGTGCAATACACCGATTTAGGCCCTTTTCGGGCGATTAGATGGGAGGCATTACAGGCACTACAAATGGAGGATAAAAATTTTGGTTGGACGGTAGAAATGCAAGCTAAAGCGGCTAAGAAAAAGATGCTATCAATGGAAATCCCAGTACGTTATCGTCGTCGAGTGGCTGGAAAGTCAAAGGTGAGTGGAACGATTAAGGGGACATTTTTAGCAGGTTATAAAATCCTTTGGACGATTTTTAAGATTGCTTTCTTCTACCGATAAATTCGTTTGCTTGATTGATGTTTGGAATGGGCGAGCTTTTTGTAAGGAGGCTATATCTTTCTTCAATCGAGCTATTTTTGGTTTTAAAAAGTTTTACAATGCTTGAAGTAATCATTCTGTCACTATATGTTTGTTGTCTTTTTGGGATATTGATCTACTGTTTGATGGAGGTCAATCTAGCGTTTAGCTACCTAAAACACAAGAAACGTATGAAAGCAGGGGTAAAGCAGTTACCTAAAGGTCTGCCTATTGAGGAATATCCAATGGTAACGGTGCAATTGCCTGTTTTTAATGAGATGTATGTCGTTGAACGGCTGATTGATGCAGTTGCGGCATTTGATTATCCTAAAGAGCGATTGCAAATTCAAGTATTGGATGATTCTACCGATGAAACGGTAGCAATTAGTGCAAAAAAGGTGAAGGAGTACCAAGAGAAAGGCTTTGATATTGTCCTATTACATCGAGTAGATCGAAAGGGATTTAAAGCTGGAGCTTTACAAGCAGCAACACCTAAAGCGAAAGGGCAATATATCGCTATTTTTGATGCGGATTTTATTCCTAAAAAAGACTTTTTATTAACCACATTGGCTTATTTTGATCATCCTGAAGTGGGTGTGGTTCAAACTCGTTGGGAGCATTTGAATAAGAATTATTCTTTGCTGACCAAAGTACAGGCTTTTTTCCTAGATGCTCATTTTACAATTGAACAAACAGGCCGTAATGCATCGGGTTATTTTATTAATTTTAATGGTACGGCTGGGGTATGGCGTAAAGCGACGATTATTGATGCAGGGGGCTGGCAGGCCGATACTTTAACAGAGGATTTGGATTTGAGTTATCGCTCTCAAATGAAAGGATGGGAGTTTGTTTATGTGGAGGATATTGGGTCGCCCTCAGAATTGCCAGCAGATATGCGGGCTTTTCGTTCTCAACAGTTTCGTTGGATTAAGGGGGGAGCAGAAACAGCTAGAAAAATCTTGCCTAAAATATTACGCTCTGATTTGCCTTGGTCGGTAAAGCTGAATGCCTTTTCTCATTTATTGAGTAGTAGTGTATATATCATCATCTTTTTGACCGCTTTTTTGAGCGTGCCTTTATTGATGGTTAAGAATACTTATATTGAAACCGAATACATTCACTATGGAGCCTTATTTTTTCTAAGTAATATCTCTGTTGCTTTTGTTTATTATATTTCTACGCATTATCGAGAAAAGGAAAGAAAACATCGCTTCTTATATTATCTTTATATGCTGCCTTTATTTCTCATTCTTACAATGGGACTTTCTCTACACAATGCCTTGGCAGCCATTCGAGGATTACTAGGCGAAAAAACACCTTTTATTAGAACACCTAAGTTCAATTTGATGTCTGGTAAAGATGATTGGCATGATAAAGCCTATACTTCAAGAGAAATAGAGTTTCTAACCATTGTTGAATTGGCCATCACCTTCTATTTCTTCGGAGCAATTGCCTATTCTTTTTATATTATGGACTTAACGCTTGTTCCGTTATATCTGATCGCTGGTATAGGTTTTGCGATTTCTAGCTGGTATTCGATTAAACACGCTAGAGTTGTTGGATAGTTGATTACTGCTTATAAAAGTAGGTTTTGTATACACTCATAAAGGCAAAATAACTCAAAGCCAATATAGAAACGAGTTTTAAATAAAATTTATCTTCTGGATAAAGTACTAGAATGACTAAATTGACTCCTATAGCAACTGCTGAAAAGAAAATGTTTAGGGAACGATGTGCTTGTGTTTGACTAGGATACAAGTATTTGATTGGGATAAAATGCAAAACGCATAAAACAAAAATGAGTATAAAATTAGCCCAATAACCGAAGTCGAAAATAAAAAACAGATAGAAAACAACTGCATTCCACATGACAGGAAAGCCTACGAAGTGTTTGTCTTCAGAAACCATACCTTGTTTACCATAGTAGATAGCGGAGGTTAAGAGCATGGCAGCCGCAGCAGGTAAACGCATCCATTCTAAGATTAGATTTTCGGCGTAGAAGGCTTCATAGAAAAAGAAGGTAGGAATGATGGCATAAGTCGCAAAATCAATCACATAATCGACATTTTTACCACTAAAATTAGGCAACACACTCTGTACCTTAAATAGTCGAGCAAAAGTGCCATCTACACCATCTATAACCAAGGCAATGAGTAACCAAACCATTGACTCTCGCCATTCTCCTTGTGTGATGGCGATAATGGATAGAAAACCAGCAACAATACCCGAAGCGGTAAAAAAATGTACACTCCAAGCCAATGCCTTTTGTCTTAAACTATATTGTTGAGGAGCTTCCTGCTCTATAACTTTCGGTTTCATATGTTTGTTTTTCTGGCTAATTACCACTAGGTATTAAAAGTAATTTCTAACACTAAGTAACAAGCAAAAAATAAATTAGACCTATTTGTTCGCTTAAATTGTAGCTAGACGAGGCTTTTTAACGAAGTATAGCGGCAAGTTAAACAACAAGATGTCGGTTTATTTTTTCACTGTTACTAAGTCCAACCAAGTCGGTTCTCACCATAACTTTTCCTAATCTAAACAAAATTTGTAGAAATAAAAAGTATTATTGTTTCTAGCACAAAATATATACCTCAATTCCTAATTATTTAAAGAAAGACAATATTAGGTTTCCTTTCTAAGACGAGAAACCACCATAATCGTTACTAATCCAGAAATCATTGCTAAGGTTCTAAAAGGGAAATAAACGAGTCCTGATGTTTCATCCACCATAGGATAAGGAATCAATTGAGGAATCCCTAAAGTTGGTTCTCCACCACCAAAGCGCAGGATAAAAGAGACGATCAAGCCAGCTATTGCCCCATAACGATTCGCCTTTTTATCAAAAAGAGCTGTTACCAACTGTGGAAATAAAATAACATAAACAAAATCACTACACAAAAACCACAAAGCATAAACACTTTTGATTTGCAAAGCCAACAAGGTCGCTGCAATCCCTACAATCCACACACACCTTTTAATGATTTTAGTTAAACTAGTGGCATCAATATTGGGCTTGACCAAAGGCCGATAGACATTCCAAGTAGCCATTGAGGAGGCAGATAGTATAGAGGAGTCTACGGAGGAAAAAACTGCTGCCGCTACTGCGCCTAGTCCTAATGTAGCAACGATAGGATTGGTGAGGTAACGGATGACGTAGGGTAGGGTAAGGGAAGCATTTTCTGGTGGGGTAACTCCAATGGCTGTCCAATCTGTTACCGCCCCTACCATACCAATCAATATGGCTGGAATAGCGGCCAATATGCAAACAAAAGCTGCCAGAAAAGACAACCACATCGCAGTATTGGCACTTTTAGCAGACAGTACCCTTTGAAAATAGACCTGCCAAGGAATGCCTCCGAATATGAGTAATAAAGCACTATCCCACCAATTCCAATAAGCATTTCCCCATTCAGGATGTCGCCAACCATCCCAAGGCGGAAATAGTTGACCAAGGCTTCCCTTTTGAGCGGCATAAGTTGTCCATACTGCCTCTAATCCTCCTGCACTAGCAAGTGCATAGGGTAGTACAATTCCTAAACCTAGAAAGAGGAAAATAAGTTGGATAATATCGGTCAAGGCGACTGCCCAGAGTCCACCAATGGCGGTATAAGCAATGGCGATGATGGCAGATAGTATAATGGAGGTATGAAAGTCTAATCCAAGTACAGTGCCGAAGGTGGTTCCTAGGGCGGTTAGAATGGCTGCTGACCAAAAAATCTCTCCCATAAGGGCAGGAATAAACAAAACAGCCCCCATATTGGCTCCATATTTTTCTACCAAAGGATCTAACATGGTTTTATACCCTTGTTGTCTCATTCGACGAGCAAAAAACAAACCACCTATAATTAGACTCAATGCATAACCCCAAGGAGCTTGTACCCAAGCCAAACCATAGGAACTGGTAAATTCAGCACTTCCATTGATATAGCCACCACCTACCCAAGTTGCGCTCATGGTAAAAACAGCAACAAAAAGTGGAATGCGTTTACCAGCCAACATCACCTCATCTAATTCCTTAGAGCGTTGCATTTTTGCGGCATAAGTACCGATAGCAAATATCAAAGCAAAAAAGGAAATGGTGGCGATAAAACCTGGCCAATGCACATCTTTTCCAGTAAAAGCGGCTATAAGGGTGAAGGCTAATAAAATAATTGGAATACCTAGTTTGGTTAGATAGGCTTGCATGATGATGGTTTTCTAATGGCTAATTGAGTCTTGTAATTGAAATAGTATTCGATTACCAAGACTAAACTAACTATAAATCTTCATAAAACTCAATCAAACTAGTATCTATTTCACTTGATTTGATATTATCTAATACTTGATTAAGTTCATTTAAACGATTGTCGATTAGGGAAAGATTACGTTGATCTAATTCGGTTTGTTTTGCCTTTTTTTGTAGGATGTGTTTTTTATCTCTATAATCATCTCGCAGCATACTGATGGCTTTTGTAGCATTAAGCCGCAACCAACGATCATCATTTTGAATGGCGATTTTTTCTAAAGTTGGTAAGCCAATTTCGATTGTTTTGTCACCTAGTCGTTTCATAAAATTGGCATAATCTTCCATAAACGCATATTGGGTAAATGCTTTGGTATCTTTTAATTTGTGCTCAAAGAAGGCTTGTTGTTTAATGTTGCCCTTTTCTGCATAAATACGAGCAATACGGTTCATTAAAGATATATCTGCTTGGTTTTCTAATTTTTGGGCGGCTACTACAGCAGCATTTTTATTAATATCATATAAACCCAGTAAAGCAGCATTCAAGACAATATAAGATTGATCTGACAGACAGGATTCAAATATTGGTTGAAAGACAGGACTTCTAAGCCCTCGTAATTTAGTAATGGCCATTGCTCTGACTTGTGATCTCTCATCTTTAGTGGCCAATTGCTCTAGTAGTGGAATGGCTTTTTCTTGTGCTTCCTTTTCTTCTAGTGCGATCATGCTAATGGCTTCTCGACGAATCACCCAAGATTTGTCCTCCAAAGCGGCTAACATGACTGCTCTTGCTTCTGGTAAATCTTGTTTTTTATACAAAGCTTTAATGGCTTCATAACGATCCAAGAAAAGTGGAGCTAAATGAAATTGTTGGACAAATTCGGCTGGTGATTTTCGATCTTGTTTTCTTGCCAAAAGGACTTTATCTGCATCTACGTTTATAAAAAGTGGTGGTGTAGCTGCTGGAACAATGAGGGTTGTTAAAGTATCTTCCAAGACAATGTATTTTCGATCTTTGTGACTATCGCTGTGATAAATGTCAATAGAAATAGGTAAGCGAAACAGCGCAATTCCTTGATCTACTTGCTTTTGCCTAATGAGTACATTCATTTGTTTGGCTGCTTCACTATATTTATACTGAATTTCTAATTCAGGATGACCTTTTTCCATAAACCATTGGTTGAAAAACCAGTTCAAATCTTCGCCACAAACCTCTTCAAAAGCCAAGCGCAAATCGTGAATTTCTGCTGAACGAAAAGCTTTATTTTTGACATACTGGCGAACAGCCGTAAAAAAGGCTTCATCTCCTAGATAATGCCGCAGCATATGCAATACCCGTCCTCCCTTTTGATAGGTATGTCGGTCAAACATTTCATCTCGATGGTTATGATAAAATCGGATAATGGGTTCTTTTTTATAATTGGCTTCTCCTAAGTAAGCTACTAGATCTTTATTGAGATGATAATCGGCATCATCTTGCCCATATTTATAAGCCATCCAAAGATATTCTCCATAAGTTGCAAAAGACTCGTTCAAGGCTAAATTTGCCCAAGATTCACAAGTAACCAAATCTCCAAACCAATGATGAACTAATTCATGTGCTATAATGTCTTCATGATTATTGTCTAGCAGTTCTCTTGTGGTCATGTGTAAATCCTCATAGAAAGTAACTGCTGTCGTATTCTCCATCGCTCCTGCCACAAAATCTCGAACAACGATTTGAGCATATTTATCCCAAGGAAAATCGTAATCCAATAGGTTAGAATAGAACTCCATCATTTCTGGCGTATTGCCAAAGATGGCTTTTGCATGTTTTTCATAAGGTTTTTCCACATAATAACTCAATTCCTTATCTCTCCACTTATCTGTGACGATAGCAAATTCTCCTACACTCATCATAAATAAATAGGGAGCGTGGGGTAAATCTTGTTTCCAATAATCGGTACGAGTACCATCATCATGTGTTTCTGTATTGACCAGTAAACCATTAGATAAGGTCGTATATTCTTGCTTGACTCGAATGGCCAATTCTTGGGAAGTACGTTCATTAGGACTGTCTATGGTTGGAAACCAGCAGGAAGATGCCTCTGTTTCCCCTTGTGTCCAAATCTGGGTAGGTTTATTAGGGTCTGTGCCTAGTGGATCAATAAAAAATAAACCTTGGTTATCCTCCGAAATATCAGGAAAAGCTTCTAGTAGTTCTCTAGGTTTGGCGGTATAGTGAATATAGACCTCAAACTCTTCTTCTTGTTCATAAGCTTTATCTAATTGTATAAAGAGCTTTAGCCCATTATACTCATATTGTAGTGGTATTTGTTTTTTATTTTTTTGTAGGGAAATTTGGTGAATATCGAAACCTTTCGCATCCAAAATTAAAAGGTCTGTTTTGTAGAAAAAGGGCTTTAAACGTAGCCAAGCCTCTCCATGCACATGCTGTTTTGCCCAATCAAAATGAACAGATAATTTGGTATGCAATAAATCACAAACACGTTTTCGAGAAGCTTTATAGGTAGGATTATCATCAGTAACCGCCATGCCATCATTAATCATAGTGGGTATATAGTATTGAGAAATCTCAGCTACTTCTGTTACCTCTCTTGTTGTGGATGCTTCATCTGTGAGTTTTTTAGATCCATTACATGCGCCAAACAACAGAAGTATGCCTAAGAATACAAACCATAAATAGACTAATGAAAATTTATACATTACATAAGAATTGGAACGGAAAATACACTAAAATTAGACCACCAAAAGAGATATAAGCCAAAATAGTATTTAGGTACGCACCTTTTTTCTAATCAAAATTAGGAAAAAGTTAGATAATGTATTTATCAATATAATGGCTTAGGTTCGTTTATGGCAAAAGTTGTGCAAAGAATAGACTTTGCAAAAAAAAAGGGAATTCTTGGGAACAAATGCAGGGCAGGCTTACCTTATCGGCTAGGAAGACAAATGACTTGGGGCAATCAAAATAAAAAAAGAATCATTGAGTAATCGCTTATTT
This sequence comes from Bacteroidota bacterium, assembly GCA_020628015.1. Taxonomy (GTDB): domain Bacteria; phylum Bacteroidota; class Bacteroidia; order Chitinophagales; family UBA2359; genus JAHDFT01. Next base: position 2,762 of record JAHDFT010000038.1, on the reverse strand, counting down.
ACTCTAAGGAACAGTCAAAAAATAATTGTACCATTTTGATTGATAAATTTACCCCTATACTTCGTTAAAAAGCCTCGCCGATGCCTTGCATCGCCTACGTTTTTTGCCTTGTCTAGTGTCAAATTTACCTAACCAAAACTGTAAACTTATTTTTTACTCGTTCCTAATTGATTACTCAATGATGTCTTTATCAATTTAATGTTTATGATTAGGATCGCTATGATCGTGCTTATGACCATGATCATGACTGTGATTGTGCGCTTTTGGTTCTTTTACATCCAAGACTTCTACCTTAAAAGTTAATACAGAGTTTGGTGGAATTTTACCCCCTACTGCTCTAGGACCATAAGCCAAACGAGAAGGAATGATCAAGCGACCACTTCCACCTTTTTTGAATAAAGGAATACCTTCTGTCCAACCAGGAATAACTCGATTCAATGGAAATGATGTTGGTTGACCACGATCATAAGAAGAGTCAAACTTAGTACCATCTAATAAAGTACCCTCATAGTGTACCTTAACTGTAGCAGTTCGAGGAATTTCATCTGTACCTTCTTTGTCTACAATATAATATAAACCAGAAGCGGTTTTCTTTGCATCTAATTTATTATCTGCAATGTATTTGTCAATCAAATCTTGATCTATTTTGCTTTGATCTCCTGCACTAGCTGTAGGCTGGTTAGCAGTTGCTGGTTTTGCAGGCTTTGTTTCCTGTGCTGCGGTTTCTGCATTGGCTGTATCTTTTTTCTGATCAGCTTCTGCATTACAAGCCATTATCAAAACAGAAATTGCCAATAAGAGGTATAAAATATTTTTCATTGTAAGCGAGCTATTTGAATTTTTTGTTAATGTTTTGCTGTGTTAGTAAATTAGGTGTAGAATGAATACTACACACTAAAAATGAATTACAAAATTACAAAATAATTACCCAAAAAATGCTTACTAAGCAATATTATTGTAATTGGTAAAGCAAATATCCTAGCAAGTTTTTGTGAAAGCTGACAGGACAAAGCTGATTTTGATAATAAAGGCAGATTAAGTAATACCATTATTAAGAATCGCTTTCTAACTGGAATTATAACCGACAATTTTATTAAAAAGTATTTCGTTAATCAAAAAAAAATCCTTAATGTTGGTTAAGAATTGTAAAAAAATGGAACTTGTAAAAGGAACATTTATTTTTCTAATCCATTATTGAAAGACGAATATACATTATAACTAAATTGACCGATCTTGCTATAAATGCAAATTGCTGATTGTAATAGTTTGGTTAATTAATTAATGGGGATTGGAAATGATGATGTTTTATATTTTTTGTTTATGGCTAGATAATTAGGAAATTAAATAATGGGCAAGTTATAGTCTTATTATGATTGCCAAATTATAGAAAATAAAATTTATTCTAGTCAAGCCATAAACCTTTTAAAGTAATCTATGTTCTAACATTAAATAGGCTATTGCATGAAAAAGCTTTTTTTACTATCGGCTATTGTAGTGATTTTTAGCTCATGTTTTCGTAACTTAGCACCGTTCACGGAAAATTTGAATGTCGAAAATAAGTGGACAGAAGAAGAATTGAAGCGAATTCAATTTTATTTATCTGATGATGTGATTATTCATCGAGAGATAACAGAGGTGAATTCTAAAATTACTGCTGGAGAGGTGAAAATGGTCAAAGGAAAACAAATCCAGGAAGTGGTCATTAAAAGAGGAACTCCTGGTATTTTGACTTATAAAGAGGGAGAACAAAATTTTGCAGTAAGCTTTGAGGAAGGTGCGGATGATCGTTCTTTAAAATTTGTTCCTGATAAACGCAATGATAATCGCTATGGACTACATGTTAGTTCATGGGCAAAAGGGAAAAAGGTGGGAAAAGTGAATTATGATGGTGAAGAATACCTCATAAATAGAGAAAGTGCAATGGCATTTTTAATGGTAGATTTAAAGCAAATTAATAAACTTTCTGTCAGCAAGCGTACAGCAAAAGGAAGAAAAATAAAATAGTTTTGTAAAAAGGCTCTAAACCTTTGAAATAAAAAAAAATTGTTTTATTTTTATAAAGCTTTTATTTATTACTGTTAATGAGTTGTTTGTAACTATAGTGCTTCCCATATTGTTTGTAAATTATATTCTTTGTATTCAAAATGTGTTTTTTTTTATCAAATTTTTTAGCTATAATTTTGATAGTTCCAAATGAATTAAGAAATTTGCATCTTGTGAAAACAAAAATATCGGTTTTCCTGTTACAATAAAAAAAGCAACAAATTGAGCTTATAATGATAAATAAATTTTTATTTATTTACAATAATTCTTAAATTAGCTTTGCTATTGAGTTATTGCTCAATAAAAAAATATTTATAAAAATAAACAGAAAAAAGAGTTTTGGGTGAATAATTAGTTTTCGCTGGTAATGGCAACCTTGGTCGCCGTACCAGCGTTTTTTTTATGCTTGCCTCTATACTATATTATATAAACAGTAATGCTCTTATGAAGCTAATACTTCATAAGAGCATTGCTGTTTATAAAGCAAAGCAATAAGAGATTGTAATTTTTCTAGTTCTAAGATAATTGGGGCTATATCTTAGAATTAGTAATCTTTAAGCTCCATAGAAGCAACCTGTCAAGTTGAATAAAAAACTGTCAAGGGTTTAGGGCTTAATTAACTTGTTAATGTGTATCATTTGAGTGTATGACATATTAGGGGATTTTTGATGCAATTCGGTAGCGTGCGACCCTGTTAGGGTAGGGTGTTCAAAATTGCG